>CBFGOS010000044.1:0-11991 GCA_965650425.1 uncultured Lysobacter sp.
GCGCGGCACTGACCGGGCAGAGCTTCGGGATCAGCCACGTCTGGCACATGCAGTAATTCCGGCCAGAGGCCCGGGCTGGCGCGGTCATGCGCGTTGCCCGGGCCCGGCCAGGCCCTCGTTCGTGCGGTCCGGGCCCCGTGGATGGCCATGCGCGCCTCGGCCACCGACCGCGCGATGCAGATGAACGACAAATGGTTGCCGTGACTTGTGCCAGTCGGCGGTCGGCACTGGGCTGGTTAGGATGCGCGCCACTGTTGCCTTTGACGGCCCCTCCACGCCATGCGTTCAACCCTTGCCCTCGCCATCCTTTCCGCCCTGGCACTGCCCGTGCAGGCGCTCGAAATTGATGGCCGGATCGACCCCGCCGAATGGGCCGACGCCCGCCACATCAGCGAATTCCGCCTGACCCAGCCGCTGTCATGGGGCCCTGCGCCGCAACCGACCGAGGTGTGGGTGAAGTCCACCCCAGAAGGGTTGGCCATCGCCTTCCGCAACCTGCAGTCGGCGGACGTGCCGCGCACCCGCCACCGCACCCGCCGCGACGAGGACGCGCCGATGGACCGCGTCAACGTGGTCGTGGACTTCGATGGCGACGGCCGCACCGGCTACAACTTCATGGTGACGCTGGCCGACGGCATCGCCGACGAGATCGTCACCAACGAGTCCAACTTCCGCGACGACTGGGACGGCAACTGGCAGCGTGCCGTCACCGAGGATGAATCCGGCTGGTACGTGGAGATGCTGATCCCGTGGTACATCGCGCCGATGCGCAAGGCCGAGGGCGACACCCGCACGATTGGCCTGTACCTGGATCGGGTGATCGGCCACACCGGCGAGCGCGTGGCTTCGGTCAACGCCAACTGGATGCGCCCGCGTTACCTGTCGGACTTCGAGAAGGTGGAGGTGGCCGCCCACACCCAATCGCTGCTGGCGGTGACCCCCTATGTGGTGGGCGTGCACGACCAGGTCGGTGGCGACCAGCATTTCGACGCCGGTGCCGACATCTTCTGGAAGCCCAACGGCCAGACCCAGTTGACCGCCACCATCAACCCCGACTTCGGCCAGGTGGAGAGCGACGACCTGGTGGTCAACTTCGGCGCCGAGGAAACCTTCTTCAGCGACAAGCGCCCGTTCTTCACTGAAAACCAGGGCGTGTTTGATTTCGGCCTGCTGATGGACAACAGCCAGCTGATCTACACCCGCCGCGTGGGCGGGCACGCCGACGACGGTCGCGGGCCGGCGGAAATTGCCGCCGCCGTCAAGCTCAACGGCAGCCTGGGCGCTACCAACTACGGCGTGATGATGGCCGAGGAAAAGGGCAACGCCGGACGTTCGTTCAGTGCCCTGCGCCTGCAGCGCGAACTGGGCGCGCACTCGCTGGGCCTGATGGCCACGCACGTGGACCGACCGTGGCTGCAGCGCGAGGCCAACGTGGTCGGTGTGGACCATCGCTGGAAGGCAGGCGACAAGGTGACGGTGATGGCCAGCGTGGTCGGCAGCGACATCCGCGATGACAACACGGTCGACGTGGACGGCGTGCCCACCCGGGTGGCGGACGACAGCCGTGACTCCGGCGCCACGCTGCTGGTCAATTACGAGATGAACCCGCGCTGGCGCCACCAGTGGCTGGCCATGCACTTTGGCGGTGCGCTCGAGATCAACGATTTCGGCTACCTGTCGCGCAATAACCTCAATTACGGGCACTGGCAGGTGAGCCGGCGCTTCACCGAGCTTCCGGCCGAGAGTGCGTATTCCGGCGTCGACCTGCGGCTGCGTGCCATCGGCATCGACAACGACGATGGCCTGCGCCTGCAGCGCCAGTTCCGTACCAACCTGCAGGCCCAGCGTCGCGACGGCGGCGAGGAGTATGCGCAGCTCAACGTCAACAGCGCCGCCTACGACGATCTGCTGACCCGCGGTGGTCACGCGCTGTACCGTCCGTCCAATGCGAGCCTGAGCTGGGAGCGCTTCCGGCCGCGCAAGGGCGACTGGTCGTGGAAGGCCGAGGGTTGGGTAGGCGGTGGCGGGTTGTCGGGCAACCGGCAGATCGGGGCGGAGGCGTATGTCGAGCCTACCTACTACGTCAGTGACGCGCTGAATGTGTTCGCGGGACTGTCCGCCGAACTCGCCCCGGATTGGCTGGTGTGGCGGTACGACAACATTGTCGGCCGGTACCGCGAAACGGCGTTGTCGTTGTCGGCGGGCGTGAACTGGGCGATGGGCGAGCGCCAGGAGCTGCGCGTGAAGCTGCAGGCGATTGGGCTGGACGCTGAACTGAAGGAAGCGGTGGAGGTGCTGCCCGGTGGCCGCGCGCGGACCGTGCTGCCGGCCGGTGAACCCGTCACCGACTTCAGCCTGCGTAACCTGGGCTTCCAGGTGCGCTATCGCTACGAACTCGCGCCCTTGTCACATCTGTACGTGGTGTACGGCCGCGGCGGGTACATGTTCGACGAGTTCTCCACCGGAGCCGGCGAGCAGTGGCGGGACAGCTTCAGCCTGCGCGACAGCGAGCAGCTGCTGGTCAAGCTGGCGTATCGCTTCGAGTTGTGACCGGCGGCACAGGATGCGCGAGATAGGCCATTGGTTGGCATGACTGATGCCAGTCGGTGGCGCTCGCCCGCCTGATTAGGCTGCAGGCATTGATTGGCCGCAGGGACGCGGCACCTTCCGAGAGTCCCATGCGCGCCCGCCTGACCCTTGCCATCCTCGCCGCGCTCGCGGCTCCGGCCGCCCACGCCATCACCATCGATGGCCGCATCGATCCGCTTGAGTGGGACGGCGCCCGCCATGTCAGCGACTTCCGGCTGACCCAGCCCCTGTCCCGGGCGCCAGCGCCCCAGCCCACGGAGGCGTGGATCAAGGCGACGGCCGATGGCTTGGCTGTTGCGTTCCGCAACACGCAGCCGGCGCACGTGCGACGTACCCGCCAGGTGGCACAGCGGGATGAAGGCGGCGCAGCCGATCGGGTCAACCTGTTCGTCGATTTCGATGGCGATGGGCGCGTCGGCTACAACTTCACCGTGCTGCTATCGGGCAGCATCGTGGACAACACCATCACCAACGAGAACCAGTTCAACCAGGACTGGGATGGCGACTGGCGCAGTGCGACCGCCGAGGATGGCGACAGCTGGTCGGCGGAACTGCTGATCCCGTGGCATATCGCGCCGATGCGCTCGGCCGCGAACGGGCAACGCACGATCGCCGTGCAGCTGGACCGGGTGATCGGCGATACCGGTGAACGCATGTCGTGGCCGGCGGTCAGCTTCACCGAGCAGCGCTTCCTCAGCGCCTTGGAGAAGATCGAGGTGCCGGTCTACAGCCAGTCCTTGCTGGCCGTCACCCCGTACGTGGTGGGCGTGCACGACGCGGTGGCCGGCAAGGCTGATTTCGACGCCGGCGCCGACCTGTTCTGGAAGCCCAGTGGCCAGTTCCAGCTCAGCGCGACGCTCAATCCGGACTTTGGCCAGGTGGAAAGCGACCAGCTGGTCGTGAACTTCAGCGCGATCGAGTCGTTCTTCAGCGACAAACGCCCATTCTTCACCGAGAACCAGAGCTTCTTCGACGTGCCGTTCGGGTCGCTCGGCAACGCCAACCGATTGATCTACACCCGGCGCGTTGGCGGTCCGGCCGACGACGGCCGGGGCGCGGGTGACGTGACCGCAGCGATCAAGCTCAACGGCAGCGGCGGCGGGATCAACTACGGTGTGTTTGCTGCGACGGAGGGCGACGACGCCGGACGTGACTTCTACGCCGCGCGCGCCACGCGTGACTTCGAGGTGCAGGGTGTGGGGGCCATGGTCACCCGCGTCGAGCGTCCTTTCCGCGATCGCGTCGCCACCGTGTATGAAGCCGACCACCGCTGGTCGCCATCCGACCAGTGGAACATCCGCACCACCGTGGTCGGCTCCGAGGTGGAGCAGGGCGGCGTGCAGGTGCGAGACAGCGGCGCCCAGATGCGACTGGACTGGGACATGGGCGAGGGATGGCGCCAGCAGTTGTTCCTGTTGCACCTGGGGCGCCACCTGCAGCTCAACGATTTCGGCTTCCTGGACCGCAACAACTTCAATTACGCGCGCTATGAAGTGGGTCGGCGTGTGACCGGGCTGCCGGCTGACTCGGCTTACGCCTCGCACGAATGGCGGTATGCGGTCTCGCGTCGGACCAACGACCAGGGTGTGCACATCGCGGATGCCTGGGCGGTCAACCGCCGTAGCGACCGGCGCGACGGCGGCAACCAGTTCGTCGAACTGGCCGGCTGGACCGAGGGACACGACGATCTGATCCTGCGCGGCAACGGCATCGTGAAAACGCCAGCGAAGTTGTTCCTGTATGCCGAGCGGTTCCGCCCGCGCAATGGCCACTGGGCCCTGTTCGGGAGCTTCCGCTATGCCGCCGAGGGGCTTGGCGGGCCAGATGACGGCGCGGTGGAGCTGTACGTGGAGCCTACCTACCACGTGGATGATCGGCTCAGCTTTGCCGCCGGTCTCGTGCTCAACCACAATCCCGACTGGCTGCTGTGGCGGCCCGATGCGGACCCGGCCACGCCCGACAATCGGCTGGGTACCTTCAGCGCGGACGTGTTGCGGCTCAATGCGGGTGCGACCTGGCTGATTGACGCCAAGCAGGAGCTGCGCGTGCGACTGGAAGCGATCGGGCTGGATGCCACGCCGCAACAGGCATGGCGCGTCGCGGTCGACGGAACGCCGCAGCCAGTGGATGAACCACTGGACGCGTTTGCCCTGCGCAACCTCGGCTTCCAGGTGCGCTACCGCTACGAATTGGCGCCGCTCTCGCATCTGTACGTGGCGTACGTGCGTGGCGGCGCGATGCTCGATGCGGGGATCGGGCCGTATGACGCCAGCCAGCAGCTGGCCGATGCCTTTGCCCTGCGCGACAGCGAGCAATTGCTGGTGAAGCTGTCCTACCGCTTCGAGATCTGATCAGCCTTCGATCAGTGCCGCTGTCCAGGCGTCGGGCGGCAGGATCGCGAACAGGCCATCGCGCGCGCAGCGACGTTTCAATGCCAGCACGGCATCGTCGCGGCTGATCAGCCAGCGCGCGCCGCTGCCATGCGCCAGCTGCAGGAACTTCTGGTCATCGGGATCAGCGCAACGTGGCAGGCGTGGCAGCGTAGATTCGGGGGTGTCACGATCTGCACCCTGGCCGAGCGACGCCATGGGCTCCGGGATCAGCATGCGCACGGTGGCATCGAAGGCAACGCGCGCCGCCTCGCGGCGGACGACGTCCAGGCCAAGCCTGTCGTAGTCCAGCACGCGCAGCCATTCGTCGCGGCATTCGGTGTTGGTCACGGCCACCACGATCCCGCCCTGCAACGCCGCACGCAGGTGGGCCACGCCCGGGTCATCGAACACGAACAGGTCCAGGCACACATTGGTGTCCAGTACTAGGCGCGGCAATGCTTGCGCGGCGTGCTTTGCCTGGGCGGAATGCTGCACGCTCACGGCGTCACGCTTACTGGGCCTGGCGCAGGTCAGCAGCAGCGATGCGCCACATGCGCTGTTCGGCAGTGGCGCCATCGGCCACCGCGCGACGTAGCGTGAACGCGCCGGTCAAGCGACGTTCGCCGCCGTCACGCAGGGTCGCGCGCAGGTTGACCGGCACTTCCACGTAGCGCGAGCCGGCTGCGGCATCCACGCGTCCCGGGGGCAGCAGTTCCACCGAGATGCCGGTGGTGTCGGCAAACCCGTCGGCAAAGCCCTGCGCCGACTGCCCACTGGCACGCCCGCCATCGGCCCACAGTGCATAGGCCCGGCCGAAGTTGCCGCTGTTGATGGCGGCGAAGTAATCACGCAGCACGGCGACGGCGTCGTTGGCCGTGGGCTCGCCAGTCGCGTCCTCGCCGCCTTCCACGGGGACCCCGTCGACCGGCACGCCGTCCACGGGCGCGCCTTCCGTTGGCAGCGGGTTGCCATTTTCGTCCAGGGCCACCTCCGCCGGTGGCAGCTCGACCCCCTGCGCGCCCACCGGGCCGGGACCCGGCTGGTTGGGCATGCCGGTGACACTGCCCGAAGCACCGGCCGGGACCGGCAGCGCGCCGTCCGCCTCGCCGCTGCCCCCTTGGGCGGACGAGCTCGCGCCCTCCTTGCCGCAAGCGGACAGCAGCAACACGGCCAGAAGGAGGTAGGCGGGACGGAACAGGGGCATGTCAGTTGTCCAGGTTGACCACGACCAGACCGTTCTGGATCTCGGTGCTGCCAATGCGGCGCGAGCCCAGGCGGTCCAGCAGGGTGTTGTCGAAGCGGTAGACCGGCTCGGTTCGGGCGTAGTCGGCCAGCCAGGTGTTGAGCAGTTGACGGGTGCTGGTGTTCATCATGCCGCCCAGCATGGGCACGTCCACGTTCTCCAGCGCCGGCTGCTGCAGGTGCAGGCCGCGAGTGGACGGATCAAAACGCAGTGCACTGGACAGCGCGAATCGGCCGCTGGGGCGCGAGCTGTCGCTGCCCAGCGCGCCGATGCCCACGTCGAAGTCAACGCGCAAGCGGCTGGTGCCCTGCGGGATGGACAAGCGCGGGTTCATCAGCGTCATCGACACCAACCCGCCCAGGCGCTCGTAGTGCTTGGGGAAGTTGCGGTCCAGCGAGCCCTGCAGCTGCAGCGGGGTGAAGGTGAGCTGGTTGCCGAGCAGCGCGCCCACGGCGTTGAGCGTGGAGCAGCCGGCAATGACCACGGCGGCGAGCAGGGCGAACAGGGCGACAAGGAGGGGGCGGCGCATGGCGGGGTCCCTTGAGGTGGGTGGAATCACCACCTTAGGCGGCGGGAGTGAATGGTCGGTTAGTGCGGGGGCGCCGGCAAGCCTGTGGGATGGATTGCCGTGGGACGCATTGGCATTCAACGCCCGGCCAGGTCACTGCCGCTCGGTTACCCCGGGCGCCGCAATGCGGCCGGCAGCGCCGCTTCGACCGCCGGCCAACCGCGCTTGCGCTGCTCGGTGAACGCCCACCACGGTCGCGCGTCGTCGCGCTCGATGAACGCCACCGCCGCCATGAGCGTGTCCAGCACGCACGGGTCATGGCGCGCTTCGGTCAGCCGGCACAGGCGCAGGTACAGCGCGGTCGGGTCCTGGCCCTCCAGTTGCATCGGCGTGTCGATGCCCAGCAGGCGCAGGTCGCCCGCCATCGCCGGGCCGATGTTTGGGATGTCGGTGAGGCGGCGGGCCTCTTTGGCACGGGTGGCTTTGGGCATGGTGGCGTTCCGGGGTGGCCAGACGGCCAAGGTAGTACGAAACTGGGGGCGAGCCACCCGCCTGGTCAACCTGCAAGGATTCGCATGACCCGCTCCGATCGACGCCCCCACGCGCTGTTGCTGTTCGCCACCCTTGCCCTGCTCGTGTACGTGGGCAATTACGCCATCGGCGACGCCTACGTCAGCCACACGCAGGCCCGCGTGCCGGAGTGGGTGGTGGCCTTCGACGTGTTCCTGCTGGTCCCGGCGCTCTACCTGGCCATCCTGCGGCCGCCATTGAAGAAGGCGCTGCTGGCCACCGTGGCGCTGCTCTCGTTGGGCATCCTGGCGGGGTCGTTCATCATTCCCGATCAGGACAAGCAGGCGTGGCGGCTGCTGGAGCAGGGGCGCTGGGTGTCCCTGGGCGCGCTGATGCTGGTGCAGGTCGCATTGATTGCCGCGGTGGTGCGCGACATCGTCCGCCACCGGGATGCACCCAACCTGGAGGTGGCGGTCAATCGCGCCATTGCCGCGCGCATCCAGGAGCCCGGCGTGGCCCGGCTGCTGCAGGCCGACGCCCGTGTATGGCTGTATGCCCTGGTGCGGGACAAGGCACGGTTTGCGGTACCCGCGCAGGCCTTTCACTGCTGGAAGCACGGCGCCAACGCCTCCAACCAGATGGCATTCCTGGTGCTGGTAGGCGTGGAGATTCCGGTGGCGCACGTGCTGCTGTCGCTTTACAGCCCCACGGTGGCGCTGGTGGCCAGTGCGTTGAGCGCCTATGGACTGCTTTTCCTGTACGCCGAATACCGGGCCACGCTGCTGCGGGCTACCACGCTCGAGGACGATGCGGTGCACATCCGGCACGGGGTGCTGGGTGACCAGCGGGTGCCGTATGCGGCGATAGCCTCGGTCGAGCGGGTGGACCTGCGACCGCGCCGCGCGCGCGGGCAGTTGCGCTTCGTCGGTACGGTGAACGCCAACGTCCGGCTTACGCTCCACCCGGACGCTCAGTTGGACACGCTGCTGGGGCGCAGGCCGGTGGGCGCAATCCATCTCGCGCTGGACGAGCCCGCGGCCTTCCTCGCGGCGCTGCGGCCGAAGTTGTCCCCCTGAGTCCCCGGCGGGCGCCTACCCCATAGGCGCTCGCCGTGGCGCGGCTGCCACCCGTATCGCGGACGACAGCCTTGCCCTCCGGTGGATAGGCGCTGTGCTCAGTCTTCCTCCGGCCGTGGCTTGAAGGCCTCCATCAGCTTCTGCTGCATCTGTGTCGGCACCGGCTCGTAATGGCTGAAGTCCATCGAGTAACGCCCGCGCCCCGCGGTCACCGATTTCAGCTCGGCGGCGTAGCCCTCCAACTCCGACAGCGGCACCTGCGCCTTCACCACGATCTCGCCGCCTCGCGCGGAGTCGGTACCGTTGATGCGCGCGCGCTTGCCGGCCAGACCACCGCTGATGTCACCCATGTGCTGTTCGGCGGCGCTGACCTCCAGGTCCACGATCGGCTCCAGCACCTGGGGCCGCGCCTTGGCAATGGCGTCGAGAAACGCCCTCTTGCCCGCCGCGACGAACGCGATCTCCTTGCTGTCCACCGGGTGGTGCTTGCCGTCGTACACGATCACGCGCACGTCCTGGATCGGATAGCCCGCCACTGCGCCCTGTTGCAGCACCTGGCGCACGCCTTTCTCCACTGCCGGCAGGAACTGGCCCGGAATGGTGCCGCCCTTCACCTCGTCCACGAACTCGAAGCCGGTCCCGCGCGGCAGGGGTTCGATGCGCAGGAAGACCTCGCCAAACTGGCCCGCGCCGCCGGTCTGCTTCTTGTGGCGATGATGCCCCTCTGCTTTCGTGCTGACGGTTTCGCGGTAGGCGATGCGTGGCGGTCGCGCCTTCACCTCCACGCCGAAACGCTCCTTGAGACGGTCCAGGTTCACGCGCAGGTGCAGGTCGGACAAACCCCGCACTACCGTCTCGTTGGTCTCGGCCTCGTGCTCGACGTGGAAACACGGATCCTCTTCGGCCAGCTTGTGCAACGCGTTGGCCAGCTTCTGTTCCTGGCCCTTGCTCGCCGCCTCGATGGCCAGGCCGAACATCGGCTTGGGGAAGTCCAGCGGCGCGAGGTGGATGAGGTCCTCTTCGTGGCTGTCGTGCAGGACCGCGTCGAAGTGCAGGTCATCGACCTTGGCCACCGCGGCGATGTCGCCGGGAACCGCCTGGTCGATCTCCACGTGCTCCTTGCCCTTGAGCTTGAACAGATGGCCGACCTTGAACGGCTTCTTGCCGTCATCGACGAACAGCTGCGTGTCCTTCTTCACCGTGCCCTGGTACACACGGAAAACGCCCAGCTTGCCGACGAAAGGATCGTTGACGATCTTGAACACGTCGGCGATGACGTGGGCTGATGGGTCGGGTCGTGCCTCCACCGGCTCGGGCCCATGGCCGTTGAGCTTTTGGAAGGCAGGCGGGTTGGCCTCGGCGGGGTTGGGGAACAAACGCTCGGCTACGTCCAGCAGTTCCCTGACACCCACGCCGCTGCGCGCCGAGCAGAACAACACCGGCACCAGGTGGCCTTCGCGCAGGCATTGCTCGAAGGCGTCATGCAGCTCCTGCCCGGACAGCCCGCCTTCGCCCAGGTCCAGGTAATGCTCCATCACCGTCTCATTGATCTCGACCACCTGGTCGATGATTTTCTGGTGCCAGTCGGCGACGGGGCCGAGGTCGCTCTCCCCGGTGTTGCTGCCGAAGCAGTCGACCACGCGCTTGCCACCGTCGGCAGGCAGGTTGAGCGGCAGGCACTCCGGGCCGATATCGCTGCGCAACGCATCCAGCACGCCCGCGGCGTCAGCATCGGCGTGATCGATCTTGTTGATGACGATGGCGCGACACAGGTTGCGCGCCTTGGCGTACTCCAGCATGCGGCGCGTGCCGTACTCGACGCCGCGGTCGGCGTCGACCACCACCAGCACCGTCTCCACCGCCGCCAGGGCCGAGAGCGCGGGGCCGCGGAAGTCAGGGTAGCCGGGTGTGTCGATCAGGTTGAGGTGGATGCCCCCGTGGTCGGTGCTTGCAATCGCGGCATCCATGGAATGGCCGCGCTGTTTCTCCATCGGATCGAAGTCGGAGACGGTGCTGCCGCGTTCGACCGAGCCTGCCGTCTGGAGGGTGCCGCCGGCTTGCAGCAGGGCTTCGAACAGGGTGGTTTTGCCGGCGGCGGGGTGGCCTGCGAGGGCCACGTTGCGGATGGACGTTGTGCTGTAGGACATGAGCGGACTTCTCCCTGTTACTAGGGTCGGAAGGCCGTCATGGCTGTCCGCGCTTTGCGCCGGAGCGGTTGGGCGCTCGGCGGGCGGTCATGGCGGAAGTGCCCGGCGAGGGGGCCGGGGGGGTTAGGGTCACTCTGTTGGGGGTGTGGGTCAAGTTTGGGGGCGCGGTGCGGGTTGCGGGATACGCAGCACCCGCGCGGGTGCGGGCGCGTGCGCCAAAGGGGTGGTCCGGCACGTCGCGGCCCGATACCCGGCTTTGGTGCCGAACCACCCCATCGGCACACGCCGGTCGGTGGTGGGGCGTGCCTCGCTGGGCGTGAGGTGTTGCGCGGCGCCTGCCTGGGTTTAACGGTTGGCGGGGTAGGCTGTTGCCACCTCAGGACAAGGAGCGGCGACATGGCCTTCAAGCGATACGCGGACGCGGTGTGGCACGGCGGGCTGGAAGCGGGCAAGGGTGCGATGAGCACGCCGCAGAGCGGGCTGTTCGCAAACCAGAACTATTCGTTCAAGACCCGCTTTGGCGACGAGAAGGGCACCAACCCGGAGGAATTGCTGGCGGCGGCGCATGCGGGCTGCTTCAGCATGGCGCTGTCGGCGGTGCTGGAGAAGGCGGGCTTCCCGCCGGAGAGCATCCAGACGCGCGCCGAGGTGACGATGGAGCCGGGCATGGAGCCGGGGCCGACGGTCACCGGGGTCAATCTGGTGGTCAACGCCAAGGTGCCGGGCATCAGCCCGGAGCAGTTCGAGGAGATCGCTGAGTCGGCCAAGGCCGGTTGCGTGATCTCGCGAGCGCTGGCGGTTCCGGTGACGATGTCGGCGATGCTGGTCAGCTGACGCGCAGTGGAGGCCATGGGCATTGGACACGCCGTGCTGGTCCATGGCGCGGGCGGCGGCGCGTGGGAGTGGAGCCTGTGGCGCGGGGTGCTGGCCGCGCGCGGCATCGCCGTAGCCACGCCTGAACTCATGCCGGGCGCGGGCGGATTGGCGGCGACGGCGTTCGACGACTACGAAGCGCAGGTGCGCAGGTCGGTGTTGGCCATGCCGCGGCCCCGTGCGCTGGTCGGCGCCAGCTTGGGCGGCTTGCTGGCGATGCGCTGCGCGGATCTCGCCGATGCGTTGGTGCTGGTCAATCCGCTGCCACCCGTGCCATGGACCCAGTCACTACCTTCGCGCGAGTACCCCGACGTCGTGACTTGGCGGCAGAACGCGCGACTGGATGGCACTCGTCGCGCGTTGCCGGACAGCGACGATGCCACTGCGCTGTTCGCCTTTCGGCATTGGCGCGACGAATCGGGCCGGGTCCTGCGTGAAGCCTGCACCGTGACCGTCGAGCGACCGGCCTGCCCCCTACTGTGCATTGCCTCCCAAGACGACGCCGACGTGCCCGCGATGGTCACCGCGGGACTGGCCGATGCCTGGAGCGCTGAGCAGTGGACGGTAAGCGGCGATCACGTGTCGCCACTGCTGGGTCGACAGGCGGCCTCCCTAGCCGCTCGGGTCGCCGATTGGCTGTCGCGGGCCTGAATGCTTCACGCGATCTTTACGT
>CBFGOS010000045.1:0-11834 GCA_965650425.1 uncultured Lysobacter sp.
ACGGATGGAATGGCACCGCAGCCCCACGCCCCCTTGGGGTCCCGTCTCCTGCAGGTATAGTCGTTGCGCGAAGCCGGGCTCTCGTAACCCGGGACGGAAAAGGATTCTGCGATGGATGACCGATCAATCTATCTGCCCGCGCTGGCGATGGCCGGCCTGACGTTCGTGATCTGGTGGCGCATGTACTTCATGCGCATTGGTCAGATGAAGCGTGAGCGCATCCATCCGCAGAAAGTGGCCACCTCGTCACAGGCGGCGGCACTGTTGACCGACAGCCGGGCGGCGGACAATTTCCGCAACCTGTTTGAATTGCCGGTGCTGTTCTATGTAGCGCTGGTGGTGGCCGACCGGATTGGCATGGCGGACGGTCTGACCCTGGTGCTGGCCTGGGCCTTCGTCGGCCTGCGCGTGCTGCACAGCGCCATCCACGTGACCTACAACAAGGTCATGCACCGGTTCGCGGCGTATGTTGCCGGTGGCATGGTGCTGTGGCTGCTGTGGGCCTATCTGGCGGTTGGCCTGCTGACTGGATGAGAAATTCGATGAGCGATATCCCCCTCGCCGACGACGAAGCCGAGTTGCGGCGCCTGCGCTGGAAGTGCCGGCGCGGCATGCGCGAACTCGACCAGATGTTCGATCGGTACCTCAACCGCTCGTGGCGGCAAGCGCCTACAGCGGAGCGGCAGGTTTTCCTACGGCTCCTGCAAGTCGAAGACGATAGGCTGTGGCACTGGTTCATGGGGCATGAAGTCGCCAGTGACTCGGAACTTGACGCACTCGTCCAGCGCATACGCCAGTTGCCACCTTGAGTGGGGGCCGTCGCGGCAGTTGGCGTGGGGCCTGCTCTCGCTTGGGCTTCTGGCGGTCGCAGCGTTGCACGCCAGCGACCTTTCGGGCGGCTGGGCGTGGGCGGGGACACCGGCGATCCTGGCCTACGCCGCTTGGCTGGCGCGCCGTGAGTCGCGCAAGCCCGTTCGCACCCTCGTGGTGATGTCGCCCCGGCCAGACGCGCTTGGGGCAGGGGGCGGTCCTGAGGAACTGCCCCCCATTCTGTTGGATGGAGTCCCGATGGCGGCGCTGGAGGTCACCTGGCGAGGCACGGCCGCGTTCCTGCACGGACGGGCGCAGGGCGGGCGTCGCGTCCGGACCGTACTCTGGCCGGATGTCACCACCGGCGACGGCCGACGCGAGCTGCGACTGGCCCTGCTCGATCGCGCGACTTCGCCGTCACGGCCTTCAGTGGCACCATAGACGCCATGTTCAAACCCATCCCTGTCGCCATCGGCCTGCGCTACCTTCGCGCCAAGCGCCGAAATGGCTTCATCTCCTTCATCTCGCTGGCATCCATTCTCGGCATTGCGCTGGGCGTGGCCGCACTGATCACCACGCTCGCGGTGATGAGTGGCTTCCAGCGTGAGATCCGCGACCGGATGCTGCAGATGGTCGCCCATGCCACGGTCAGCGGCTACGGCGAGCCCGTGCACGACTGGCCCCAAGCCGTGAAACTGGCCGCCGCCGACAAGCGGGTGGCCGGTGCCGCGCCCTACGTGGAGAAGGAGACCCTTCTCACCGGTGCTCGCAACCAGCCGGCCATGGTCCGTGGCGTGGTGCCCGCGGAAGAGCCCAAGGTTTCGGTCATCGCCGACCGGATGGTGCAGGGCAAGTTCAGCTCGCTGGCGCCGGGCAGCTTCAACATCATCCTGGGCAAGGAACTCGCCTTGTGGCTCGGCGTGGGCATCGGCGACAAGGTGACGATGATGACGTCCGACTTCCGCAGCACGCCGATTGGCGCGGTGCCGCAGCTCAAGCGCTTCACGGTCAGCGGAGTCTTCGAGGCCGGGTACAACGAATACGACAAGGGCATGGCCTTCGTGCACATGCAGGACCTCCAACGCGTTCTGCGCATGGGCGATGGCGTGACCGGCGTGCGCCTGAAGCTGCATGACATGGACCAGGCATGGAACGTGGCGCGCGACCTGGCGCTCAACCTCGGCGAGGTCTACCGGGTGAGCGACTGGACCAGCGAGAACGCCAACATGTTCCGCGCGCTGAAGATGGAAAAGACCCTCATCGCGGTGCTGTTGTCGCTGATCATCGCCATGGGTGCTTTCAACCTGGTGTCCTCGCAGGTGATGCTGGTGACCGACAAGCAGGCCGACATCGCCATCCTGCGGACGCTGGGCCTGTCGCCTGGCGGGGTCATGCAGGTGTTCATGGTGCAGGGTTCGCTGATCGGCGTGATTGGAACTGTGCTGGGCGTGGTGGGGGGCGTGCTGCTGACGCTCAACCTGGAGGGCATCCTGTTCGGCATCGAGAAGCTGACCGGCTACCAGCTGCTGCCGGCGGACGTGTACTACGTCACGGGCCTGCCCACCGACCTGCAAGGCAGCGACGTCGCCATAATCGCGACCATTGCTCTGGCCATGGCGTTCCTTGCGACGATCTATCCTGCCTGGCGCGCAGCACGCACGGCTCCGGCGGAGGCGCTGCGTTATGAGTGACAACCTGAGCGCGTCCAAATTGGGCGGACCCGCGGCGGACACCGTGCTGATGTGCCAGGGCCTGGGCATGACCTATGCCGAGGGCAAGCTGCGAACCCCGGTGTTCGACGGGTTGGACCTGGCCGTGCGCAAGGGCGAGACCGTTGCCATCCTGGGCGCCTCCGGCGCAGGCAAGAGCACGCTGCTGCACCTGCTGGGGGGACTGGATACGCCCAGCGCGGGCGAGGTGTTCGTGGCCGGCCAGCGCATGAGCGCGTTGTCGGATAAAGCCCGTGGCACGCTTCGCAACCGGGCCCTGGGCTTTGTCTACCAGTTCCACCACCTGCTGCCGGAATTCACCGCGTTGGAGAACGTGATGCTGCCCGTGCTGCTTGGCGGCGCGGACGTTGCCGAAGGCCGCAAGCGCGCCACCGGACTCCTGGAAGCCGTGGGCCTGGGCCATCGCCTGCAGCACAAGCCGGGTGAGCTGTCCGGGGGAGAGCGCCAGCGTGCGGCGGTAGCGCGCGCCCTGGTCAACAACCCGGCGTGCGTACTCGGTGACGAGCCGACGGGCAACCTGGACGAGAAGACCGCCTCCATCGTTTTCGACCTGATGCTGGGGCTGAATCGCGAGCAGGGCACCAGCCTGGTGCTGGTTACCCATGACCGCCGCCTCGCACGGCGGCTCGACCGGGTAATGGAACTGCACGAGGGCAAGCTCCGGCAGCTCGCGCCCGACGAGGTCTAGGGCCGATGCAGCCCGCGGCACGGACGCCGCCTCTCGGAATCGCCAGCGCGGTCGCACTGCTGTGCGGTGTCACCGCGGCACTGCTCTGGCCCACCGTCCCGGCGCGCATCGCAAGCGTGTTGGCGTTGCTGGTGGGCTTGGTTGCATGGTGGAAGGCCGGCCGTTGGCGTTGGGCCGGCGCGCTGCTGGTGGGAGTCGGGCTCGCGGGCCTGCATGCGTCGCACACCCTGGCCACGCAGTTGCCCGAATCGTGGGAGCGGCGGATCGTGGCCATCACCGGCACCGTGGACGATCTGCCCGAGCACGAGCCCCGGCAGACCCGCTTCGTGTTCAAGGTGGACGATGCACCATCGCAGCCCGAACCGCTGCGCGGTCGTCGGCTGCGCGTGTCATGGTCGGACGCGGACATGGCATTGCGCGGCAGCGTGCAGGCGGGCCAGCGCTGGCGACTTTCCGTGCGGCTCAAGGCGCCTCGCGGACTCCGCAACCCGGGCGGCTCCGATGCAGAAAAACATGCCTTCGCGCGGCGCATTGCCGCCAACGCCCAAGTGCGCCACCCGCGCAACGCGGTGCGGTTGGCGGAGGCTCGCGGGCTGCAGGCGTGGCGCGAAGGCGTGTCCGGGCGCATCGCGGTCGCCATCAAAGGCGATACATCGCGGTTCATCCGGGCGCTAGCCATCGGAGATACCCGCGCCATCAGCGACGAGGATTGGACGCTGCTGCGGGCCAACGGCCTGACCCACCTCATCGCGATTTCGGGGTCGCACGTGGGCCTGGTTGGCGGCTTCTTCGCCATGCTGGTGTACGGGCTATGGTGGCTGGTTCCCGCGTTGGGCCGCGTCGCGCCGCGGCAGGTGGCCGCCGCCATCGCGGCGACGGCCGGGGCAATCGCCTACACGGCGGCGGCCGGTTTTGCCGTGCCTACGGTGCGAACGGCACTGATGATCGCCGCCGTGTCCCTGGCGCTTGGCGCACGTCGCCGGGTGTCGCCTTTCGACACCCTCGGGTTGGCGGTGATCGCGGTGCTGCTGTATGACCCGCTGTCCGTGCTGGGTGCGGGGTTCTGGCTCAGCTTCATGGGCGTTGCCTGGCTGATGTGGTGCCTGCCGCAGGGAGGGCGCCAGCCCGTGGGTGAGTTCCTGTCCGCGCAGGGCGTGGCGACGGTTGGCCTGTTGCCGATGGCGGTGCTGCTGTTCGGGCAGGTGTCGATGGCAGGCCCAGTCGCCAATCTGGTGGCCGTGCCGTGGTGGAGCCTGGTGGTGGTCCCGCTGTCGTTGCTGGGCGCGGCACTGGAGTCATTGCACGCAGGACTGGGTGCCTGGCCGCTGCGGACGGCGGCCTGGTGCTTCGACCTGAGCTGGCCGCTGTTCGAGTGGCTTGGCGACAGTCCTTTGGCGCTGTGGTGGGTCGCGGAATCGCGGTGGTTCGCGCTGCCCATGGCACTTCTGGGGGCTGGCTGGCTACTGCTGCCACGCGGCATCCCTGGCAAGCCGCTGGCAGTCCTGCTCTGGTTGCCCTTGCTGTGGCCGGACCGGCACCTGCCGGCGCCCGGTACCGCGGAGGTCACGGTCATCGACGTGGGGCAGGGGCTCTCGGTCATGGTACGGACCGCCCGGCATACGCTGCTGTACGACATGGGCCCGGCCATGCGCGATGGATTCGACGCGGGCGAGCGTGCGGTCCTGCCGGTGCTGCGGTCCCGGGGCGTGCGTCGCATCGACCATGCAGTGGCCAGCCATGGCGACAACGATCACGCCGGTGGATTGGAATCCGTCCGCGCCGCCTACCCGCTGCCAGTGCTGCTGGGCCCGGAAGGGGTGGGGCTGCCAGGTGCCCGCGATTGCGTGGCGGGCCAGCACTGGACGTGGGACGGGGTGCGCTTCCAGTTCCTGCACCCAACGCCGTACTTTCCGTACCTTGCCAACGATTCCAGCTGCGTACTGAGGGTTGAGAGTCGGCAGGGCGCGCTGCTGCTCACCGGCGATATCGGAGACATCATCGAGCGTGAACTCGTGCGCCGCGAGCCGGCCGCGCTGGTGGCCGACGTGGTCGTCGTGGCCCACCATGGCAGCGAAACCTCCTCCGATCCGGCCTTCGTGGCCGCCACCCGCGCCCGGCACGCCATCATGTCCACCGGCCACGGCAACCTGTTCCGGCATCCGCGGCCGGGTATCGTCCAGCGCTGGAGGGACGCCGGCGCCACCGTGTGGGATACCGCCCGGACCGGCGCCATCACGTTCAGGCTTGGCGAAGCCGCGCCAGTTCCGGAAACGCGACGGCAGACACACCCGCGCCTGTGGGACGCCGAGCAGCGCTTGGAGCCGGGCCTCGCTGGGCTATCCTATCGGTCGGATTGAGGCGGCCGCGTGCCGGAGGTTTGCGAGTGCTGGAACTGGTCAAGGCAGGCGGTTGGCCGATGATTCCGCTGTTGATGCTGTCGGCGCTCGCGCTGGCCCTGATCGTGGAGCGTGCATGGACCCTGCGGCGCAAGGCGGTGATCCCGCCGGGGCTGGGCAAGGAGGTGCGCGAATGGGCATCCGGCGGCAAGCTGGATCCGGCCCACATCGATACCCTGCGCCACACTTCGCCCCTGGGCGCGCTGCTGGCCGCGGCCCTCGACGTCCGCAACCGCCCGCGTGACCTGATCCGCGAGCGTATCGAGGACGTGGGCCGCCACCTGGTCCATCGCATGGAGCGCTACCTCAACACCTTGGGCAGCATCGCCGCTGCCGGCCCGCTGCTGGGCCTGTTCGGCACGGTCGTGGGCATGATCCAGATGTTCCTGGGCATCCTCGACCATGGCATCGGCGACGTGAACCAGCTGGCCGGCGGCATCGGAAAGGCCCTGGTCTGCACCGCGGCCGGCATGATCGTCGCCATCCCTGCGCTGCTGGCGCACCGCTGGTTCCGCGGCCGCATTGCCGAGTACATCGTGGACATGGAGTCGGAGGCCATCCTGCTGCTGGACGCCATCGAACCGCGTCCCGCCTCGGCCAAGGTGGCGCCCGGCGCCCACGGCATCACCCCGCCGGTGAGCGCGAGCTGACGCATGCGCATCCGCGACCACCGCGCCGACGACGAGCCGGAGATCAACCTGGTCCCGATGATCGACGTGATCCTGGTGCTGATCATCTTCTTCGTGGTCACCGCGACGTTCGACGGCCGCAACGTGCTCAAGCTGGAGTTGCCGCGCGCCAGCGGCGAGGCCGCCGAGTCGACGCAGGCACTGTCGATTCTGGTCAACGCCGACGGCCGCTACTTCGTGCACGACCGCGAAGTGCTCCGTGACGACCTGGATTCGCTGAAGGCAACGATCGCCGAGGTGGCCGGCAACGACCGTGAACGCCCGGTTCTGTTGCGTGCGGACGCCCGCACGCCGCATCAGGCCGTGGTGACTGCCTATGACGCGCTGGGCCAGCTGGGCTTCCGCAAGGTCATGATCGCCACCGCGCCGACCCCGAAGGCAGGCGGGGACAAGCAGTGACGGGGCACGACAATCCGTGGCCCACCTGGCGCCGCCTGGTGGGTTTCGCTGGGCCCTATCGTCCGCTGTTGCTCGTGGGCGCGCTGGCGATGCTGTTCGAAGCGGCGGCCGGTGGTGCCTTCACCTGGCTGATGAGCCCGGTCATCAATGCCACCTTCATCGACCGCAATGAGCGGATGAGCGTGCTGCTGCCGCTGGCGATCGTGGGCGTGTTCCTGGTGCGCGGCATTGCCGGCTATGTGACCGACATGACGCTCGCCCGCTCGGCGCGCGGCATCGCGCGGGACCTGCGGGTACGCCTCCTGGGCAAGTACCTGCGATTGCCTGGCCAGCGCTTCGACGCCGAGCCGGTTCCGTCGATGCTCAACCGTCTGGGCTCCGACAGCGACCAGGTGGCGATGGCGGCGATCGACGCGATGAAGGTGATGCTGCAGCAGTCGCTGCAGGTCATTGCCATGCTGGCGGTCATGCTGTGGTACAGCTGGAAGGTCACGCTCGCGGTCTTCCTGCTGGCGCCGCCGCTGGCCTGGATCATGAACCATGTCGGCCGGCGATATCGCCGAATCAGCCACCACATCCAGGAAAGCAACGCGCAACTGATGCTGCTCGCGGATCAGTCGCTGTCCAACCAGCAGGAAGTGAAGGTATACGGCGGGCAGCAGGCCGAGCTGGAGCGTTATCGCGACCAGGCCAACACGCATTTCCGCTTGAGCGTGAAGGTCGAATCCACCCGCAGTCTGTCCTCGGCGATGGTGCAGTTGATGGGCTCGGTGGGACTGGCCGCCCTGTTGCTGCTGGCGGGCCGCGAGGCCGTGGCCGGACGCCTGAGCGCGGGTGATTTCGTCACCCTGATGACGTCGATGATGGCGATCATTCCTGCCATCAAGCAATTGACCAATGTGCAGGGCATGCTGCAGCGGGGCGTGGCGTCCGCGCAGCGACTTTTCCAGGTGCTCGACGCACCGGATGAGCCCGACTCGGGCAGTAGGCCGATTGCCCGCGCCCGCGGCGAGCTTGAGTTCCGCGAAGTCACCGCGCGCTACCCGGGGCAGCCGCGCCCGGCACTGCAGAGCGTCAGTTTCAGTGCCCGCCCGGGCACGGTGACTGCGATCGTCGGACGCTCGGGCAGCGGCAAGTCCAGCCTGATCAAACTGATTCCACGCTTCTACGAGGTCGAATCCGGCACCATCCTGCTCGACGACGTGGCATTGCAGGACTATCGCCTCGCCGACCTGCGTCGGCAGATTGCACTCGTCGGGCAGCAAGTCATGCTCTTCGACGGGACCATCGCAGCCAACGTCGCATTCGGTGAGTTGGCCGCGGCTACGCCCGACGCCCTGGATCAGGCAGTGCGGGGGGCCAATGCGATGGAGTTCGTCAAACATTTGCCGAAGGGGCTGGATTCGTCCATCGGCCCGCGTGGCGGCCGCCTGTCCGGTGGTCAGCGCCAGCGACTGGCCATCGCGCGCGCGATGCTCAAGGATGCGCCGATACTGATCCTGGATGAGGCGACCGCCGCGCTCGACACCGAGTCCGAGCGCCTGGTGCAGGACGCCCTTGAACACCTGATGCCGAACCGCACGACGCTGGTCATCGCCCACCGACTCTCGACCATCGAGCATGCCGATCAGGTGCTGGTCATGGACGAGGGCCGAATCGTCGAGCGGGGCACCCATGCCGAACTGCTCGCGCATGATGGCCTGTACGCGCACCTCCATCGAATGCAGTTCCGGGACGTGCAATGACTGGGTTGCAGGGCGAGCCACGCGACCATCATCCGGCCTGGTGGTATGGCGATGTGCCCGTGCCGCTGCATGCCAGGGTCCTGTCCGGACTGTACGGGGTGATCAGCGGCGTCCGCCGCCGGTTGTACCGGGTTGGCCTGCTGCGCCGACGCCATCCGGGCGTCCCGGTCGTGGTCGTCGGAAACATCACGGCAGGCGGTGCGGGCAAGACGCCCCTTACCATCGCGCTGGTCGAGCGCCTTCGTGCCGCGGGCTGGAACCCGGGTGTGGCGAGCCGCGGCTTTGGTCGTGACAACGCCACTCGGCCCCTCTGGGTTGAGGCCGGCACGACCCCGCGCGAAGGGGGCGACGAGCCGACGTTGATCGTGCGCAGGACGGGTGTCCGCCTTCGCGCGGATGCGCGACGCGCCGATGCGGCGGCCGCACTCGCGAAGGCCGGTTGTGACATCGTCGTGTGCGACGACGGGTTGCAGCACTATCGATTGCAGCGTGACGTCGAGATCGAGGTCATCGATGCGCGCCGTCGCTATGGCAACGGGCAACTGTTGCCTGCGGGTCCTCTCCGCGAACGTCCCGCACGGGCACGCCTGTGCGATTTCCGGGTGGTGAACCTGGGCGGCCCTGGCACCCCCACGCTTAACGGCGAAACGGGTTTTGGCGAGTGGCCGATGCGCTTGCGCGCGGAGCGTGCGGCTCCCTTTGCCGGCGGCCGGGCACGCCTCCTGTCCGACTTCGCAGGGCAGCGCGTGCACGCGGTGGCAGGCATCGGTGACCCCGAGCGCTTCTTCAACATGCTGCGTGGCTTCGGCATAGCCGTGGTACCGCATGCGTTCGCAGACCACCATCGATACACCCCGACCGATTTCGACTTCGGCAGTCGGCTGCCGGTGTTGATGACGGAGAAGGACGCGGTCAAGTGCGCCGACTTCGCCAGCGATCTCTTCTATAGCGTGCCGATCGACGCGGAACTGCCCGAGGCGTTCTGGGTGGCTTTGCTCAATCGTCTTTCCCAAGCCCGCACATCACACCACCACGCTTCGCCATGACCGATTTCGTTGTCGCCATTCCCGCCCGATACGCCGCCTCGCGGCTGCCCGGCAAGCCGTTGCGATTGCTGGGCGGGGAGCCGCTGGTGCTGCACGTCGCCCGCCGGGCCTTGGCTGCCGGCGCCCGGGAGGTCTGGGTGGCTGCGGATGATGCGCGCATCGCCAGCGCGTTGGAGGGTTGCGGCGTGCATGTGGCCATGACATCCGTCGACCATGTCTCGGGCACCGATCGGCTTGCCGAATGCTCCCGCATCGCGGCCTGGTCCGACGACACCATCGTGGTCAACCTGCAGGGCGACGAGCCCTTTGCGCCCGCGGCCGGCGTCCGCCTGGTGGCCGAGCTGGTGCGGGACAGTGGTGCTCCGATGAGTACGTTGGCCGCCCCCATCACCGACGTCGAAGTGCTGTTCGATCCCAATGCGGTCAAGCTTGTCACGGCCCAGAATGGGGATGCGCTCTACTTCAGCCGCGCCCCCATGCCCTGGCCGCGCGATGCGTTTGCGAAGGACCGCACGTTCCTGCCGGATGACGACGTGTGGATGCGTCATATCGGAATCTACGGCTACCGTGCCGGCTTCTTGCGCCAGTTCGCCGCGATGCCTCAGGGGCGTCTGGAAAAGGTTGAATCGCTTGAGCAACTCCGCGTGCTCGAAGCCGGCCACCGGATCGCGGTGGCCATGACGCCCGAGCCTTTCCCGCCCGGCGTGGATACCCCTGAAGACCTGGCGCGGGCCGAAGCGCGGGTTGCCAGCCGGAGCCACTGAAGATGGGCGAGCCCGTGCGGTTGCTGGTGGTGTGCCTGGGCAACATCTGCCGCTCCCCCATGGCTGAGGGCGTGTTGCGCGCCAGGATCGACGCATCGCCCTTGAAGGGCCGCGTGCTGGTGGACTCTGCGGGCACGGGTGATTGGCACGTGGGCCAGCCGCCCGACCAGCGGGCCATCGATACGGCCGCGCGCCACGGGGTTGACATCGGTGGACTGCGCGCGCGCCAGTTGCGTCGTGCGGATGCCGAAGCTTTCGATTGGCTGCTGTGCGCCGACCGCGAGAATCTGGCCGACGTGCTTGCCCGCATTCCGCCAGCCTCCCATCCGCGTGCCTCGTTGCTGTTGGAATGGAGCGGGGTAGGGGCGGGGATGGACGTGCCGGACCCCTATTACGGTGAGCTTGACGGCTTCGAGCACAGTTGGCGCCTCGTGGAGGCGGCCGCGGAGGGCGCCGTCGCGCGTCTGATGTCCGAGTGGGGCGGACGCGCATGACGACGGGCGCAGCATCGTTCGACGGCAAGGCGTTCGTTCGCACGCTCAGCACGGCCCCCGGCGTCTATCGCATGATCGCGGCCGACGAGGCCGTGCTGTACGTCGGCAAGGCCGGTGCGCTGAAGAACCGCGTTTCCAGCTACTTCAACGCGACGCCCAAGTCGGCGCGCATCATGTCCATGCTGTCGCAGGTCGCGCGCATGGAGGTGACGGTCACGCGCACCGAGGCCGAGGCGCTGATCCTCGAGAACGAGCTGATCAAATCGCTCAAGCCACGCTACAACGTGCTGCTGCGCGACGACAAGAGCTACCCGTACGTGCTGCTGACCAACGAGACATGGCCGCGCATCGCCATGCACCGCGGCCCTCGTTCCATCCCCGGTCGTTACTTTGGCCCCTATCCCAGCGTGCTGGCGGTGCGCGACACGCTCAACCTGATCCACAAGCTGTTCCGCCTGCGCAATTGCGAGGACAGCGTGTTCCGGAACCGGTCGCGGCCTTGCCTGCAGCACCAGATCGGTCGATGCACCGCGCCCTGCGTGGGGCTTGTGCAGGCCCGCGACTACGCCGAGAGCGTGCGCCGCGCGACGCTGCTGCTGGAAGGACGCAGTGACGAGCTGACCGGCGAGCTGACCCAGGCCATGGAAGACGCGGCCGAGCGCCTGGATTTCGAGAATGCGGCCCGCCTGCGTGACCTCATTGCCTCGATCCGCACCTTGCAGGCACGCCAGTACGTGGACGGCCGCGCCGCTGACCTGGACGTGCTGGCCATCGCGATGCACGGGGTCCAGGCATGCGTGCTGTTGCTGGCGTTCCGCGACGGCCGCAATCTGGGCACCCGGGCATTCTTCCCGCGAACCAACGGTAGCGACAACCACGAGGAAGTGCTTGCCGCCTTCGTATCGCAGTACTACGGCGAGCAGAACCCGCCCCGGGAGATCATCCTCGACCGCGACATCCCCGACCGCGAGCTGATCGAGCAGGCGCTGTCGGCCGCGACCGAGCGCCGCGTGCAGATCCGCCACAACGTTCGGGGCGAGCGTGCGGGCTACGTGGACCTGGCACGCCGCAAC
>CBFGOS010000046.1:0-11821 GCA_965650425.1 uncultured Lysobacter sp.
GAACCTGTGACCCCTACCATGTCAAGGTAGTGCTCTACCGCTGAGCTAACCGCCCTTCGCCCTAACAACCTGGCGAGAGGGCGCGCAGTGTAACGTGACGACGCGGGAAGCGCAACGCCTGCGTTGCCAAGACATGCCCCCATGCCCACCCGCGAGCCTTCAGAGGCCCATCCAGCGGGAGCCATTCGGGCCTCTGCCACGCGTCATGGCGCCCCCCCGTGGCCCGCCTTGGCGTTAGCTTATCCCCCCCAGCTCGGCATCCTTGAGCTTGCGCAGTTCGTCGCGTACCGCAGCCGCCTGTTCGAACTCCAGGTCGCGGGCGTGCTGGTACATCTTCTGCTCCAGCTCCTTGATCCGCGCGGCGATCTGCGCCGGCGGCAAGGTTGCGTAGTCGACGACCTCCTCCGCCACCTTGCGGCCCCGGCCTCGGGACTTGGCGGCATCCGGCTCGGCGCGGGCGCCCTCCATGATGTCCACGACGGGGCGGTGCACCGATTTCGGCGTAATGCCGTGTTCCAGATTGTGCTCGACTTGCTTGGCGCGGCGGCGGTCAGTCTCTTCGATGGCCGCCTGCATCGAACGGGTGATCCTGTCGGCGTACAGGATGGCCTTGCCGCGGACGTTGCGCGCTGCGCGGCCGATCGTCTGGATCAGCGAGCCGGTGGACCGAAGGAAGCCCTCCTTGTCCGCATCCAGAATCGCCACCAACGAGACTTCGGGCATGTCCAGGCCCTCGCGCAGCAGGTTGATGCCCACCAGCACGTCAAACTTGCCCAGGCGTAGGTCGCGGATGATCTCCACGCGTTCCACGGTGTCCACGTCCGAGTGCAGGTAACGCACCTTCACCCCGTGCTCGCCGAGGTACTCGGTGAGGTTCTCGGCCATGCGCTTGGTCAGCGTGGTGATCAGCACGCGGTCGCCCTGGGCCACGCGGAGGTGGATTTCGCCCAGGACGTCGTCGACCTGGGTGGCCACGGGCCGGATCTCGACCTGCGGGTCCACCAGCCCGGTGGGACGCACCACCAGCTCCACGATTTCGCCTTGGGACTTCTCCAGTTCATACCGCCCCGGGGTCGCGGAGACGAAGATGGCGCGTGGCGACCGCCCCTCCCACTCCTCGAATTTCAGCGGACGGTTGTCCAGTGCCGATGGCAGTCGGAAGCCGAACTCCACGAGCGTTTCCTTTCGCGAACGGTCACCCTTGTACATCGCACCCACCTGCGGCACTGTCACGTGCGATTCGTCGACCACCAGCAGCGCGTCGGGCGGCAGGTAGTCGAAGAGGCACGGCGGTGGCTCGCCCGGCATGTGGCCAGTCAGGTGGCGACTGTAATTCTCGACACCGTTGCAGTAGCCCACCTCGGCCAGCATCTCCAGATCGAACTGGGTGCGCTGGGCCAAGCGTTGCGCCTCCACCAGCTTGTTGGCCGCATACAGCTGTTCCAGCCGAACCCGCAGCTCTTCCTTGATCGCCTCGATCGCATCGAGGACGGTACGCCGCGTGGTCACGTAGTGCGACTTGGGGTAAATCGTGTAGCGCGGCAGCTTTCGCAAGCTCTCGCCCGTGAGCGGGTCGAATGCGGTGACCGACTCGATCTCGCCATCGAACAGTTCGATGCGCACCGCCTCACTGTCGCTCTCGGCCGGATGCACGTCGATCACTTCGCCGCGTACGCGATAGGTGCCGCGGCGCAATTCGGTGTCGTTGCGGGTGTACTGCATCTCCGTCAGGCGGCGGATCAACTCGCGCTGGTCGATGCGCTCGCCGCGCACCATGTGCAGCACCATGCGGAAATATTCGTTGGGGTCACCCAATCCGTAGATCGCCGAAACCGTGCATACGATGATCGCGTCGCGCCGCTCCAGAAGCGCCTTGGTCGCCGACAGCCGCATCTGTTCGATGTGCTCGTTGACCGAACTGTCCTTCTCGATGAAGGTGTCCGACGACGGCACATAGGCCTCGGGCTGGTAGTAGTCGTAGTAGCTGACGAAATACTCGACGGCGTTGTGCGGGAAGAACGCCTTGAATTCGCCGTAAAGCTGCGCCGCCAGGGTCTTGTTGGGCGCCATCACCAGCGTCGGCTTCTGCACCTGCTGGATGACGTTGGCGATGGTGTAGGTCTTACCCGAACCGGTAACGCCCAGCAGGGTCTGGTGCGCCAGGCCGGATTCAAACCCAGCCACGAGCCGGGCGATAGCCGGCGGCTGATCGCCCGCCGGCTCGTAAGGCGCCACCAGCTGGAACTGGCCTTCGGCTCGGATATCGTTGGCGTTGCGCTCGTTCATGCAGGGCTACCGCGTGGCGACCCATCAGTGTAGCGCGGTGGAAATTCCGACGGGGGCCAGAAAAATCCTACAACGGCCACCGTTCAGCACCGACAGGCACGGCGTCGCCAATCCGCCAGACTCTGCGGCACGGACAGGAGGTCTGCATGCGCACGGAAGCTGGTTTCACCTTGCTGGAAGCATTGATGGCGGTTTTGGTTGCAGCGGTATTGGTGGGCGCTGCCGTACCTTCGTTGCAGTCGGCCCGAGCCTCGGCCTATGCCGGCAAAGCCAGAACCGAAATGCTGGGCACCATCATGGCCGCCGTCCACCATTCGGCATTGGCAGGCACAGAGGTCGTGCTTTGCCGCCCCACAAGCCCGACGGCCGAACAATGCGCCGGAACGACGGACTGGAGCGAGGGCTGGGCAGCATTCGCCGACATCAACGGCAACCGCGTGCGGGACGCGAACGAGCCGGTGATCCATCGCCAGCCTCCCCTGGCCGGCGGAGTGAAACTGCGGACTACCGAAGGCCGCACGCGGCTGGTTTTCCAGCCAAACGGCGGAAACGCCGGGTCCAATGTCACTTTCACCCTGTGCGACGGGCGCGGGCCAGCGAAGGCCGTGACGTTCGTGCTGGCCAATGACGGCCGGATGCGTTGGGGTCGACCGACCGACGCCTCCGCGCGGCAGTGTGCCTACGGCAGCTGACCTTTTTGACCCCTATTGACCTTCCGTCCGGAGCCGCCTAGGATATGCGTCCCCGCCCGAATAGCTCAGCCGGTTAGAGCACTTGACTGTTAATCAGGGGGTCGTTGGTTCGAGTCCAACTTCGGGCGCCAAGATTTTTGAGAAGGCCTGCGAGCAATCGCAGGCCTTCTTTTTTGACGACTCAAAGTAGAGCTAGAGCTCGCCAAGTGGAAAAGGGCACCTCCGAAGGGCCCTCGAAATCGCCATGCCTTGGCAGAGATCGCACCATTAGCGGCAACTGACCCACAAAAAAAGGGCCCGCTGCGAGCGGGCCCTCCAGTTGCTTCACCGATCAGAAGTTCGGCGGCCCGGACTGCGACGGGCAGTTCTCAAAGACGTTAGACCAGTTGTTGACGGTAAAGGTGCTGCCATTCTTGTCGCAGGTCAGCGGCTGGTTGCTGCCAGGCCTATTGGAAGGACACAGGTAGCGAGGCGCTCCAAGCGCTGCCGTGATCACGTCGCCTGCCGCCACAATGCTCACGTCGACCTCTGTGTACTCGCCTGACGGGATCCCTCCGACCAGATCCGGATTGATGACCCGCTGATTCGTGAACACTGCAGACGCATTGCTCGAGGTGAATCCGGTCACGTCGTAAACCGTCCGATAGGGCATCGCACCTATGCCGTCGGTTGCCACGTCCGTGCCCTGCCCTTTTGGATAGGTGCAGGTCAGGCCGGTAACACTATCAGTGCCAGAACTGTTGTAGTTGCCAACCCGGACGGCCATCGAGCTGGGCAGCGGCTCGCCAGTCTGTGTCGTGCAGTCGACCGGGTTTGTCGCGCCACTCACGCCGCAGGGGCGACTGGCTCCCTGAGGATGCGTAAAGCCAAGCTGCCTCGGGCTGGAAGAATTAATCGTGTAGTTGGATGTCCCGAACCGGAAGGTGCCGCCTGGCGACCCGGTTGCCCCATTCTGGATCCGCAGCGGCTGGACGGCAGTCAGCGCGCCTGCAGTGTCATCCGGGTCGATGTCGCCCGAAATCGCAATGCCCGAATTGGATGCGCTCGATCGCCCCGTCGCGTTAACCACCTGACCGACGGTCGGGTTGCTACCCGGGGTTACCTTGCCCCTGACAGGGTCCGTCGAGCCGGGCGACAAGTCAAAGTCCGCATTTGTGACTACCACCTCAGTGCCCGAAAGCGGAGTCCACTCAGCCAGTTCGGTCAGATTGATTGACGTGAACGGCAGAGCACGCAACGCACAGTCGCGCAACTGTGTCGCCGTCGGAGGATTACTGCCGGTCCCCTGGCAGTTCGTCTTGGCATCATTCAGCGCGGCGACCGCCTCAGGCTCAAGGTAGTCGATATACAGACCACGTGAATGGAGCCAGCGCAGGCCGCTGCTTGCGTCAAAGTTCTTCTCCGGACGCGGCGTCTGCACGGACTCAGCAAGCGCGAACTCCTGCGGATCAGGCGATGTGCGGTTGTTGTATTGCGATGCCGTCCCGGAACCCGGAAGTCGGAAGCGCTGGTCGAGGTACTCCAGCACGAAATCCTGGTAACCATCCACGGCACCCGAGGCGGGCCGCGGATCCGAGCCATTGGATGCCGTGTCCAAGAGGTTCATGTAGTCGTTTGAAAGATCCGCCGCCACGCTGAAGATGCCGTCGACACGAATGAGACGGCAAGCTTCCATGTAGTTTTCATTGGGACCGGCGACTACCCAGTTTCCCGCATCAAGGCGATAGTGCGTATGGCTTTCACGGCGCGGCGAATACTTCGGACCACTCACGCCTGAAGGATCATGATGGTCTCGGCAGCACGCATCACAGTAGCGGCTCTGCGTCACGCCCGACGCCGCTCGAGCCGGCGCAGTACCGCTGGCGCGCTCTGGCGGGGCATACCGAAGGCCGTTCCAATAGGTCGGCCGGTAACCTGCCTGGGACGTGGTCGCGCTGGTGCAGGTGCAACCCACCACCGTTGTCTCCACCTTGGCCTGCGCAAGCGCCTTGCCACCAGTCAGGGCAGAGTAGGTCAACACGTCGAAACGCGTCTCGATCGTGTCATCACCGGTGCGAGCTTGGACGACGGGCTTGGGATTGGTGGCTGCCGTTTCCGAGCCTTCGCCGACAGCAATCGGGATGACCCCAGGATCAGCGCTTGGGTCGAAAATCACTACCTTCGGCCCACGTGATCGTCCGCCGACACTACGCTGGTTGCGCGCGGAATCGAGTGGATCCAATGCCGAAATCGCATCTTCGAACCTGAGCGCGCGAGCCTGACCCGCAGCATCGGTCCATGAAACGGAAACAGTGACGACTTTGTACTCGCTATTGGGCGCGTAGCTGGCGGCACTCAGCGCCCCGGTATCGGACGCCACAACCTGATATGAAGTGCTTGGCACACCACTTACGATGGGAAGCGCGTACCGGGTGACAGTCCAGCTCCGCGAAAAATCAGTGCCGCCCAAGTTGCCGGTTACGCCACCCAAGTTACCCGTAAAACGACCGGTTCCCGCATTCGAGTTGTTGATGCTCTGCGCGGACGTGCTGTCTGTGAGTGCATAGTACTCGGCCAGGCTTCGGAAGCCCCGCATCTGCTCCAGCTGGTCTTTAGCGAGCGCGAGCGCCACCGATTGGGCTCGTGCATCGGTCGCCGCCTTGATCAGAGACGACTGCAACGCCGTCAGGGCGAGGATGCCGAATGACAGCACGACCACCGCGATCAGGACTTCAATCAAACTGAAGCCCGCCAACGTATTCTTCCGGTTCATGGTCGCGTTCCTCAAATCCCGATCTGGCTGTCCAGCCAGCTGCCAGACACTTTTCCGAATCGAACCCCTGGCGGGATCGGCCCACCCGGGTTGCCACTAACGTTCGAGTTGTCATAGATCAGATCGAGGCTGCCCGTGACATTGACGCTTCCCTCAACAACTAGAGAGCCGACGATCTTGACATTGCCACTGCCCTTGACTCGTTCAGACGAAGCCTCCGGCGTATTGCTCCTGGCGAAGAGCATTCCGTAGAAGGCCACATTGCCGTTGACCTTGACCTCGCCATCAACAACGAGAACCACTGAATTGTTTGGAGATCCGATGTTCCCCAGATCGCAGTCACCGGTGACGTAGAAGATGCCAGCAGAGGCCGTGTTCAAGGAGCTGCAATTAGCCAGTACGGTCGCGTTGAAGTCATCAATCAGCACGGCAGCCGCGCAGTTTTGCGTGCCACTGGCGCCGCAGTTGGTGTTGACCGTAGTGGCATTTTCATTGACCACATTCGAGACATCAAAGATGTACTCGAACAATGAGTCGTCACTTGGGTCGCTATCGTCGTCCTTGGGCTGGATTCCCCCGTGCTGCGCCGGGAAGAACTGAATGTCAGCGCCACCGCAATCGCTGTCGGCATCCAGCACATCGGCCCGCTCCACTTTCAGGCTACCCGAATGTCCCGACAGGAAATCCACCCCGGATGCGGTGATGGCCGGACAACCGCATGCCGTGTTGCTGGTGATGCAGGTCGTCTTGAGTTGGTCGCGAGGCGTGCTCTGGAGATACTCACCGATATGGCAGGTTGAAACACTGCCGATGCCACCTCCGCCGCATCCGGTGCTGGTATTGCCAATGTCCACATTGTTGGGCGACCAGATGCTGCCAGGAATGCCATAACCACCCGCGTTTGGAGCAGCCACGATCTGTGCGTTACCCAGCCCTTGGACCAAGCCTGACGCAATCAGCGGCACCGCTGCGGTGGGCGTGCGAGTGATGGCAGTCGCCCAGGTCTCCTTGATCGTCGCCGAGGAACTCTCTCCCGCCTGAACGTTCGTAGCAATGATGGTGACGGCCACGTTCGCGCCGTTGATTGGCGATGCTTGGCATTCCGGCACTGGCGGGGTAGCCGTAGTGAACCCGATGCGACACAACAACGCATTTACCGTTGTGGTGCCCGTAAAGCGGGTGGAACTATCCGCGCCGGTCAACGCGCCCTGCTGAAGCCCAGCGAGTGACGCATTGGGGATTGGGTCGATCGCCGTCGTAGCCGGATCGTTATCGTAGTAAAACATCTGCTCGCGGCGCGCCTGAATTCGCTCCGCCGCACAAGGGTGCGTCATGGCAACGGTACCGCCCTCGCTGGCCAAGGCGCCAGCCGGACACCGCACCCAACGCCGCGACGTGCCGGTTGAGGCGAGCCAGCCACCGTCAGTAGCCGAGATGTTGGCGACGACCGATCGATGGGCGTTGAGAAACTGCCCGCCGAGGTTGGCGGCGTACTCCGCCATCTGTTCGGCCGCGACGCTTCGATTCTCCGCTGTTGCCGTCTTCTGGTCGAAGAAGGTCACGTTGGCCGAGAAAAGCAGGAATATTGTGACAATGCCAAGCAGCAGCAGGGTGATGGCGATCGTCGTGATGCCACCCTGGCGGGCCGGGCCCAGCATGTCGATGCGATGTGCACGGGAGTTCATGGATTGACTCGCACTCAGGGGGTTGGAGATTGCACGCAGTTCGTACCAGGATCGGTACGGATGCAATCGGATCGCACGCGCACGACGGCGTTTACGCCGCGACGGATCCTGTCGGATTCGCTACCAATCAATTGGCCTTGGATGTCGACCGCGATCTCGCGCAACTGGAGCCCTGGCCTCCCCCCCGTACCCGCCTGGGTAAAGAAGCCTCCACCAGGTCGATTGAAGCTCAATGAGGTTATGTCCACTGTGCGGGGGTCGGAGAGCGCGCACCACCCGGTACCCGTGTTGCAGGACGGCGGGTACGTGGAGTAATTGGGGCCATCTGCCGTGCAGCTGGGCGTGGTCGTGCCAAAGCTCTCGGCGAACTCGATGACACCCACATCCTGTCCGCTCAACGTACGGACCCGCCGACGGAATGCTCGAATCTCGCCGTTGCTCCGATCGATCTGGCCAGGGTTGGCAGGCAGCCGGTCGTACGCATAGACGATGCAGCCGTTGGCCGCCCCGGCATCGACAAGCTGGATCGTGGAGAACGGCGAGAAGCCCGTGAATCCGGCCGGGCGCGACACGTAGGACAGGGCGTTCTCGTCATACCCCGCCCTACGCAGGTCTTCGACGATCAAGCTCAAGCTGTTTCGAAGCTCCGTGGTCAAGCGAGTGGATCGCACGAACTCTGAGTTCGCCCGGAGACTGGAAACCGTGAACGCCAGCACGGCGCCGCTGACAATCAATCCGGCAACCAGTGCGATCATCAGCTCGATCAAGCTGAAGCCCCGGACCCGCATGTTTGGAACTGGGGAGCTTTGCATTTGCTTGGCCACTTTCATCAGCACTGGCGATTGGAAAATTCAGGCAGCTTCGAGGGTGCCGCAGCTGGTTCGCAGAGGAAGGCTCGACCATTGCGATCAATCACGATGTTCACGCGATAGTCCAGCGAGCCACCCGCCGGGCTCCTGAGGAGGATGGCCCCGGCATCCGCCGGCTGGGTCAGACCACCCCGCTTCGGGTCGATGACGGCGACGCCAATCGCCGAACTGCCGTCGTCCTCCCCCAGCGTGGGATTGGAAGCGACCCGCACCCCTTTCCAGTCGGCCTGCACCGCAGGATAAGAGGCGACGTCGCAGGATCCCGCAGAGAAGCAGTCGCACGAAGTGTTATCTGCGGCACCGGATGCCACGGCGGCGCCAATGCAGAAGTTACCGCTCGAACTGCGAAACCCGACCTTGACGGGCGCGTCTCGGCGCAAGGCTTCAAAGCGGGCATTCCCCCAGAAAGTGACGATCTGGTCGGACGCGCCGCGCACGGCACTACGCTGCCGGAAATCGAGGAAAGACGGAACCGCGAGCACGGCCAGAACCGCCAACACGGCAATCGTCACCATCAACTCGATCAGGGTGAACCCAAAGATCCGGGAACGCATGTACTGCCTCCAGAGGACGCTACTGGCATAAGAACAGTCCGAAATCGGATACGCAATTGCTGCCCGGATGAACGGTCTGAAACCCCGGACCAACGCCGCCCGGCCCCCTAACCCCCTCCAATCCTCGATGCTAGGATGGAGCTATTACATCAGGGGATCGGCAACATGAAGCACTCCCGGGGATTCACGCTGATCGAATTGTTGATCACCCTCGCAGTACTGGCGATCATCATGGCGATCGCGGTGCCGTCGTTCAACGAACAGGTTCGCAAGAGCAGGCGGTCAGAGGCGATCCAGGGCCTGTCGGAACTCCAACTGCGACAGGAACGCTGGCGCTCGAACCACACCACGTACTCCGATGGCACAGGCACGTTCGGCGCAATGCCGGCGTCGGACAACTACGACTTTGCAGTCACTGCGAACACTGCCACCGATGCCGCCATGACGGCCACCCCCAAGGGAGCGCAGGCGGGTGATTCCTGCGGCACCTATACGCTTCGCATCGACAATGACGACAACAGTGCACCCAGCGGCCGGGTGGACAAGACGGTCAGCACGTCTGCCACCCGCTGCTGGTGACGGCGAGGGGGCCGGCTACGCCACCACCCTGTAGCAAGGCCTGTAATCCCCCGCAATCTTCATCCTGCGCTGCTCCACGAACGCCCGGAGCAGCGCGTCCAGCGACTGCATCATCCCGCTGTCGCCGTGGATCTCGAACGGCCCATGCGCCTCGATTCGGCGCATACCGTCCTCCTTGACGTTGCCGGCCACGATGCCGGAGAAGGCGCGGCGCAAGTCCGCTGCCAATTCGTGGGGCTTCCGTCCGTGGTGCAGGTCTAGCCCGGCCATCGCCTCATGGCTGGGCACGAACGGCTGCTGGAACGCCAACGGAATATCCAGCGACCAGTTGAAGAAGAACGAGTCCTTCTGGGCGATGCGGTGGTCGCGCACCTTGCGGATGCCGGCCATCATCCGCTTCGCCACGGCCGCGGGGTCGGCAATGATGATCTCGTACCGCGAGGTGGCGGCCTCCCCCAAGGTCAAGCGCAGGAACCGGTCGATCTGCTCGAAATACGGCGCGGACGCGGTGGGGCCGGTCAGGATGAGCGGGAATGGTACGTGCGCATTCTCCTCGCGCAGCAGGATGCCCAGCAGGTACAGGATCTCCTCTGCCGTGCCGACGCCTCCCGGGAATACGATGATGCCGTGGCCAATCCGGACGAAGGCCTCCAGGCGCTTCTCGATGTCCGGCATGATCACCAGGTGGTTCACGATCGGGTTGGGCGATTCGGCCGCGATGATGCCCGGCTCGGTGATGCCGATGTAGCGCGGGCGGTGCTTGCGCTGCTTGGCGTGGGCGATGGTGGCGCCCTTCATGGGCCCCTTCATGGCGCCCGGGCCACAGCCCGTACAGATATCCAGCCCGCGCAGGCCCAGCTCGTAACCTACCTGCTTGGTGTACACGTACTCGTCGCGCGAGATTGAGTGGCCACCCCAGCAGACGACCAGGTTCGGATCGGTCGGGAACAGCGTGCGCGCGTTGCGCAGCAGGTCGAACACGGCATCCGTCAGTCCCGTGCTCGAGCCGAGGTCACGCCCGCCTTCTTCGACCAGTTCGATGGCGGTATAGGCCAGGTCGCGCACGACCGCGAACAGCAGCTCCGCCACGCCGCGGATCAACTCGCCATCCACGAAGGCGGTGGCGGGGGCATTGTGCAGGTCGATTCGCAAGCCTCGATCCTGCTGGTGTACCTCGATGTCGAACTCCGGGTAAAGCTCCTGCGCCGCCCGCGGGTCATCGGACGTACTGCCGGTGGTCAGCACCGCCAGGGCGCAGCGACGCAGCAGGTCATGCATGCCGGTCGAGGCATCCCGGAACCGGGCGACCTCTTCACGGGAGAGGACGTCGAGACCGCCGCGCGGGTAGATGCGCGTGCTTTCGGTAGGGAGGACGGTGGGTCGGGATGCGGTAACGGATTGGCTGTCGTTGTTCATGCAGTGAATGTAGCGCAGGCGGGTTGCCAAAAGAAAACGGCCGGGGTTTCCCCCGGCCGCCTCTTGGAACGGACTGTCGGTTAACCGATCAGAACTTGTAGCGGAAGCCCACCTGCAGCGACCACTGCGAAACGCCAGTGTTGAAGCCGTCGGCGTCGCCGTTGGCCGCGGTCGGCGCATCCGGGTTGGTGAAGTTGTACACGTACTTGCCGTTGAACATACCCGGGGACGACAGCACGCGCTGGTTGGCGAAGAAGCCGTAGTCCATGATGTGGCCCCAATCCTTGTTGATCAGGTTGCCGATGTTCTGGATGTCCAGCCAGATCTCGGACTTGTGGCCCTTGAACAGGCCCGGCAGTTCCTGGGTGAAGCGCACGTCGAAGGTGTTGACCCAGTCGCCACGGCCCGCGTTGGCCGGGGCCACGCCGCCCTGGTAACGCTTCAGCTCTGGGTTCTTGTTCAACCAGTCGAAGAAGGCCTGCTCCATCTGCGGGTTGGCAACGAACGCGCCGCTGCTGGACAGCGTGCCGAACAGCACGTCGCCCGGGCCCGCCGGCACGTAGAACAGGTCGTTGGCCGTGCGGTTGTCGCCATTGACGTCGTTGAAGTACACCCAGCTGTACGGACGGCCGCTGCGCCCTTCGTACACCAGGCCCACGCGGGTCTCGTAGTCACCGAAGAAAGCGCGCTTCCAGTTCAGCTGGCCGCTGATGCGGTCGCGGATCTCGTAGCGCGAGGTCGAAGCGACTTCTTCATTGGCGTCGAACAGGTAGTTGTAGTTCCAACCCGAGCTCGCGGTCGAGCTGGTCAGGCCGCTTACTTCCTCGGCATCGGTGTAGGTGTAACCCAGGAACCACGACCAGTCGCTCTCGGCCGACCACGGCTTGTTCAACGAAACGGTGAACTGCTGGGTGCTGCCCTCGTCCGTGGTGTCGAGCAGGTAGACCGTGTCAAATGCGCGGTTGCGGTTGAAGCGGTTGTTCGACGA
>CBFGOS010000047.1:0-11646 GCA_965650425.1 uncultured Lysobacter sp.
CCGTTCCCGATGACCATCTTCGAGAACGTGGCGTACGGCATCCGCCACCACGAGCGCCTGTCGAAGGCGGACATGGTCGTGCGCGTGGAGCAGGCCCTGACCCAGGCAGCGCTGTGGGACGAGGTGAAGGACAAGCTGGGCCAGAGCGCGCTGGGATTGTCCGGCGGCCAGCAGCAGCGCCTGTGCATCGCGCGCGCCGTGGCCCTGCGCCCGGACGTGCTGTTGCTTGACGAGCCGACCTCGGCGCTGGACCCGATCTCCACCAGCCGGATCGAGCAGCTGATCGAAGAGCTCAAGCACAACTACACCATCGCCATCGTCACCCACAACATGCAGCAGGCGGCCCGCGTGTCGGACTACACCGCCTTCATGTACCTGGGCGACCTGGTCGAACACGGCGCCACCGAAACCATCTTCTCCAACCCGACCAAGCAGCAGACCGAGGATTACATCACCGGTCGTTTCGGTTGATCCCGGACCCAGCAGAGAGCCCTACCAACATGCACGACCATATCGTCAAGAGCTTCGACGACGAGCAGCGCCGCCTGCTCAACGAAACCCTGCGCATGGGTGAAATGGCCGCCGCGCAGCTCGAGTCCGCGCTGGACGTGCTGGTGCGTCGGGACGACAAGGCCGCCGAGCGCATCATCGCGAACGACGAGGCCATCGACGCGCTGGAAAACGAAATCAGCCACGACGTCATGAAGCTGGCGCTGCGCGGTCCCATGGCCCGCGACCTGCGCGAGATCCTGGCGGCGATCCGCATCGCGTCGGACATCGAACGCATCGGCGACTACGCGGCCAATGCCGCCAAGCGCTCGACCGCGCTGAACCTGCTGCCGCCGCTGCCGCAGATCGTCGGCCTGCAGGCGCTGGGCACGCTGGCGGTCAAGCAGTTCCGCGCGGTGCTGGTGGCCTACCGCGACAGTGACGTTGAACTGGCGCAGTCGGTGCGCGCGGGCGACGCCACCATCGATGCGGCCTACACCGCGCTGTTCCGCGAACTCCTGACGTACATGATGGAAGACCCGCGCAACATCACGCCGTGCACGCACCTGCTGTTCATCGCCAAGAACCTGGAGCGCATTGGCGACCATGCCACCAACATCGCCGAGAACGTGTGGTTCCTGGTCCGTGGCGAAGAACCGCTGCCGCCGCGCGAGAAACGCGACCTGAGCAACACGGTGACCTGACCCCGGCAGCGAGCACGGGCAACCGCCGGCTGACCGCCGGCGGAACCGGGCAGCGCCACCGGCTGCCCGGGAACATGGAACGGGAGTACGATTGGGCTCCCACCGCGGCCCCGGCCGCCTCCATGGAGAACGCACCATGTCCCGCAGCAAGAAGCCGATGCTGTCCGCCACCGCCCTCGCCGGTGGTCTGATCCTCGCTGGCTCCGCCTTTGCCGCCACCCCGCTCGCGCAGGGTTACATGCTGGGCACGCAATCCACTCCAACCGCCGAGAAGGCTGGCGACGCCACGTGCGGCGCCAAGCATGGCGAAGGCCGCTGCGGCGCCAAGGGCCACCACGAAGGGGGCTGCGGCATGGCGATGATGGATGCCAACAAGGACGGCAAGATCACCCGCGCCGAGTTCAACAGCGGCCACGCCAGCATGTTCGACAAGATCGACACCAACAAGGACGGCGCCATCGACGGCGCCGAGATGAAGGCCCACCACCAGGCCCGGATGGGCGCTGCCAAGTCCGCTGAAGGCAAGTGTGGCGAGGGCAAGTGCGGCGCGTCCGCCTCTCCCGACAAGAAGGCCACCGAAGGCAAGTGCGGCGAGGGCAAGTGCGGCTCGATGTAAGCCGCTTGCTGTACGAATGACCATGGCCGCGACGCGCATGCTTGCACCCGATGCCGCCGGCCTTGGTCTCCGGCGGGCCCTGCTGGGCCCGCTACGGGCTGCTCCCGCGGGAAGCTTCGACTTCCTCGAAGCAGCTCCCGAAAACTGGATGGGAGTTGGCGGCACCCTCGGTGAGGCATTTGAAGACCTCGCGTCACGCCATCCCATCGTCTGCCATGGCCTGTCACTGTCGCTAGGCGGCACCTCGCCTCTGGACGACACGTTCCTGGCGCGACTGCGCCAGTTCCTGGACCGGATTGACTGCCCGCTCTACAGCGAGCACCTCAGCGCCTGCAGCGATGACCAAGGGCACCTCTACGACCTGATGCCCCTGCCGTTCAACCGCGGTGCGGTCGAACACGTCACGGCCCGGATCTGCCGCGTGCAGGACACGCTGGGCCGGCGCATTGCGGTGGAGAACATCTCCTACTACGCCCAGCTGTTGCCCCAGGCCGATCCCGACGCGATGCGCGAGAGCGACTTCATCAACGAAGTGCTGCTCCGCGCCGACTGCGATCTGCTGCTGGACGTCAACAACATCATCGTCAACGCCACCAACCACCGGTATGACCCTGTGGCGTTCCTGCGCGCTATGCCGGGCGACCGCATTGCCTACATTCACGTGGCTGGCCATTACGACGAGGCCGACGACCTCAAGATCGACACCCACGGTGCGGCGGTGAGCCACCCGGTGTGGGACCTGCTCGCGGAAACCTACCGCCACTTCGGTCCGCGCCCCACCCTGCTCGAGCGGGACTTCAACCTGCCACCGCTGGACGAGTTGCTGGCTGAGCTGGGCACCGTGCGCGCCCACCTAGCCACGGCCAGCAACCCGACGCGACGCCATGCCGCCTGAATCCCGGGACCCGCTGGCCACGCAGCGCACGCTGGCGGCGCACATTCGCGACCCCGGCCACGCCCCGCCACCCGAGGGCATCGAGCCCCGGCGGCTTCAGGTATACCGGGACCTCTTTTTCAACAACGTGCAGAGCATGCTGGCCGGCAACTTCCCGGTCATCCGTCGCATTCTGGATGACGCGGCCTGGTCGACGCTCCTGCGCGACTTCTTCCGCGAGCACCCCGCGCGCACGCCGCTGTTCACCGAGCTCCCGCGCGAGTTCCTCCACTATCTCGACACGCGTGCCGAGGCCGGCCGCGCAGACCCGGCCTGGCTGCGCGAGCTGGCGCACTACGAGTGGGTGGAGCTGGCGCTCCAGCTTCATGAGACTCGCCCGGCCGACGTCCCCCACGATCCGGGGGGCGACCTGCTAGGCGGACGCCCCCAGTTGTCACCCTTGGCGTGGCCATTGGCCTACCAGTGGCCCGTGCACCAACTGGGGCCGGATTACCTCCCCGATGCGCCGCCTGCGCAGCCGACGCTGTTGCTGCTGCTGCGTCGGGACGACGGCACCATCGACTTCCAGGCCTTGAGTCCGCTGACCTACCGCCTGCTTGAGCGCTTAGAAGCCCACCCGGACTTGACCGGCCTTCAGCAGCTGCAAGCCCTGGCGACCGAGGCCGCCGCGCCCGACGTGGATTCATTCGTGCGGGACGGCGCCACCATGCTGGCGCAGCTCCGGTCCGACGGCATCCTCATCGGCACACAGGCCGACTGATCGCCTGCAGCGCAAGGCGGCGGCAACGCTGCCTCTGCTACGCTATTCCCGATGAATGACACCAGCCTCACCCCCGCTCCGGCTTCGTTTCCCAGCATGGCCTCGCGATTCCGGGGTTTCCTTCCGGTGGTGGTGGACGTGGAAACGGGTGGATTCGACTGGAACCGGCACGCGCTGCTGGAGATCGCGGTGGCTCCCGTTGACCTGGACATCAACGGGCAACTGGTGGTTGGCGAAGTCACCAGCAGCCACGTCGTGCCTGCGCCGGGCACCGAAATCGACCCGAAGTCGCTGGAAGTGACCGGCATCGACATCAACAACCCGCTACGCGGCGCCCTGAGCGAACGCGCGGCGCTGGATGTGGTGTTCGCTCCCGTCCGCGAAGCGATGAAGAAGCACGGTTGCCAGCGCGCGATCCTGGTGGGCCACAACGCCCACTTCGACCTGAATTTTCTCAATGCCGCGGTCACCCGGTGTGGCCACAAGCGGAACCCATTCCACCCGTTCAGCGTGTTCGACACCGTGACGTTGGCCGGCGTTGCTTTTGGACAGACGGTGTTGGCGCGCGCCGCCCAGGCCGCCGGCTTGGAATGGGATGGCTCCTACGCTCACTCCGCGGTCTACGACACCGAGCGCACCGCGCAGCTGTTCTGTCGCATCGTCAACGCGTGGAGTGCCGGGGCAGCTAACTCAGCGGCGTAATTTCCGCCGCAACAGCCAGGCGGCGTAAACGCTGAACGCGACCGCGAGGATGCCGAGCGCCAGCAGCCACCAGCCTTCGCGCCGGACCACGCTTTCGCCTGCGATCACCGTTCCCACCGCGTATGGCATCTCGGCGATGGCCAACGCCGTCAGGTAGATCGGAAACCGAACGCCCAGCAAGCCGCACAGGTAGCCCGGCACTTCGGACGGCAGCGCGAACTGCAGCAACAGCACCACGGGGAAATGCGCTTCGGCGGGCACCTTGTCGCGGTAGAAGTCCACCAGCCGCGCCGCGCGCCGGGAATGCACCAGGGGGCGACGGAACAGGCGCCCCATCCAGTAGGCGCTCATGCCACCCAGCAGCCAGCCCAGCCACAGCAGGCCGATGGTAGCTGGCACGCCCCACGTGTACACGGCCACAGGCACCAGCAGCGCGCTGGAGAAGAAGGCAAGCATGGCGGAGGCGGCCGAAAGCCCCACGAACAGCACGCCGCCGATCACAGGGTGCGCCGCGATCACGGGCTCGGCCGCGGAGAGCAGCCGGTGCAGCGCGTCGTTGGTGGCGTCCATCGACAGCAGCACCGTGACCAATGCCAGTCCCAACAGGACCGTCACGGCCTGCCGCCAATGCGATGCCAGTCGTTGGTGGAACGGAGTCATGACGCCAGCTTGAGGCCAACCAGCCCTGCGATGATGAGCACCACGCTGACCAGCCGCAGCGTGCCCGTCGGCTCGCCGAACAGCACCACGCCCAGGATGACCGTGCCCACCGCGCCCACGCCCACCCAAACGGCGTAGGCCGTGCCCACCGGAAGCGACTTCATCGCCAAGCCGAGCAAGCCTAAGCTGATCAGCATCGCCGCCGCGGTGCCCAGCGACGGCCACAGGCGGGTGAAACCTTCGGTGTACTTGAGGCCGATGGCCCAGCCCACTTCAAACAGGCCAGCCACGATCAGCAGGAACCATGCCATGGGAAATCTCCAAACCGCGTGGGGCCGTCCCCGCTTGAGTATGGAGCGGCGGGGTCGTCCCCGCTTCCCGACTTTGGTGGCGTAATCATGAATACGGCGGATTAACCGCCACGTACCGCGGCAACATCAACCCGCGACGCGCTGGCGCACCGCCTCGAACAGGGTCACGCCCGCTGCGACCGATACATTGAGGCTCTCCACCTCGCTGCCGCCCGGCATGGGAATGCGGACCAACTGGTCGCAGTTTTCGCGCGTGAGGCGACGCAGGCCGTCGGACTCGCCACCCAGCACCAGCGCGACGTTGCCGCGCAAATCCAGTGCATACAGCGACGCGTCGGCCTCGCCGGCCAAGCCGTACAACCAGACGCCCTGCTTCTGCAGGTCGCGCATGGTGCGTGCCAGGTTGGTCACCGGCACCACCGGGATGCTGTCCGCGGCACCGGCCGAGGTCTTGCGCACCGTGGCGTTCACCTGCACCGACTTGTCCTTGGGGATGATCACCGCCGTGGCACCGGCCGCCGCCGCGCTGCGCAGGCAGGCGCCGAGGTTGTGCGGATCCTGGACGCCATCCAGCACCAGCAGCAACGCGCGGCCTTCGGCGGCTTCGACCATGCCTTCGAGGTCGTTCTCGCCATAGGTCTTGGCCGCCGCGTAGCGCGCGACCACGCCCTGGTGGCGCAGGTTGCCGACCACGCCATCCAGCGCCTGCGTGGCCACTTTGCGCACGGCGATGTCCAGGCGCTGGGCGCGGTTCTCGATCTCGGCCAGGCGGGGGTTCTTGGCGCCGGCTTCGATCAGCACTTCGCGCACGTGCTCGGCGTCGTGCTCAAGCGCGGCCGAGACGGCATTGATGCCGGCAATCCACTGTTTCTGGCTCATTCGGGTTCCGGGGCGGCAGCGGAGCGCTGCAACAAAGTGGGGAGCCGCCCAAGGCGACATGGCCGGCTATTTTCCCACATTCTCCCGGGCGCGGCCTCAGATGCTGCCAATGGCAGTTCCGCCCGGAAGACCGCGCGTCGCTGCCGCCGGGCGGGCGGGCCAGCGGGCCACGCGCGCCCTCACGAGGCAGTACATCGCCTGGTCCACACGGGCAGCGGCATTGGGCGTCAGTACTTCTGCTTCACCCGCTTGGCCGGCTTGCCACGCGGCGGCGGAGCCTTCACCCCCCGCTCCTCCACCAGCCGGAAGTCGATGCGGCGGTCTTCCACGCTAGCCTTGAGCACCACGATGTCCACCCGGTCGCCAAGGCGGAACTCGCGACCCATACGCTCGCCGCTGAGGGTGCGCCGGATCGGATCGAAGTGGTAGTAGTCGTACGGCAGCTGGGTCACGTGGATCAGGCCGTTGACCTTGGAGTCGTCCAACTCAATGAACAGACCGAAGCTGGTGACGCCGCTGATCACGCCGGAGAACTCGCCGCCGACGTGGCGCTCCATCCACGCGGCGCGGTAACGCTCGTCCACCTCGCGCTCCGCCTCGTCCGCGCGACGCTCGCGCTCGGACGACTGCAGCGCCAACTGGGCCATCTCGCTGGGCGAATACTTGAACTTCTCCGGACGCACGCCACTGAGCGCATGTTTGATCGCGCGGTGCAGCAGCAGGTCGGGGTAGCGCCGGATCGGCGAGGTGAAGTGCGCATAGGCCTCCAGCGCCAGCCCGAAGTGGCCGACGTTGCCGGTGGCGTACACGGCCAGGCTCTGACTGCGCAGCAGCACCGACTCCAGCAGCGCCGCGTCGGCACGCTCGCGGATCTTCTTCAGCAGCTGGGTGAAATCGCGCGGTTCCACCTGCGCCCACGCGGGCATGCGCAGGCCGAACTCCTTGAGGAACTCCTGCAGGTCGGCGTACTTCTGCTCCGGCGGACGTTCGTGGATGCGGAACGGCGACGGCACGTCGGCGTCGATGACGAACTTCGCCGCCTCGACATTGGCCGCGATCATGCACTCCTCGATCAGCTTGTGCGCGTCGTTACGCTGCAGCATGCCGGCCTGCACGACCTCGCCCTTCGGGCCAAGCACGAAGCGCACTTCGCTGGACTCGAACTCGATCGCGCCACGGCGCTCACGCGCCTTCGACAGGACCTGATACAGCTGGTGCAAGCGCTCCACCTGCGGCAACAGCGAGCCGATCACACCCAGCGCATCCTCGCGCGCTTCGTCCGGGATGCCATCGCCCACCGCGTTCCACACCTGGGTGTACGTCAGGCGCGCATGCGAATGCATCACCGCCTCGTAGAACTCCGACGAGGTCACCTCGCCCTTGCGGTTGACCTGCATGTCACAGACGAAGCACAGGCGGTCAACCTTGGGCTTGAGCGAGCAGATGCCGTTGGACAGTGTCTCCGGCAACATCGGCACGACGAAACCGGGGAAATACACGGACGTGGCGCGCTTCTGCGCCTCGTCGTCCAGCGGGGCGCCGGGCCGCACGTAGTGCGACACATCGGCAATGGCCACGACCAGACGGTAGCCGTTGCGGCTGGGCTCGCAATAGACCGCGTCGTCGAAGTCCTTGGCGTCCTCGCCGTCGATGGTGACCAGAGGCAGGTGGCGGATGTCCACGCGGCGCGCGGCTTCGGTCGGGTGCACCTCGATGGGCACCGCGGCCGCCTCGGCCAACACAGCGGCCGGGAATTCGTGCGGCAGCTCATGGCCGTGGATCGCAGCCTGGACTGCAAGCGAGGCGGTCAGGCGGTCGCCCAGCACCGTGAGCACGCGGCCGATGGGCGGGCGATTGGTGTCGGGGGCGTGCACCAGTTCGCACACCACGAGTTGGCCATTCTGCGCATCCATCCGCGCATCGGCGGGGATCATCACGTTGCGCTGGATGCGGCGGTCGTCGGGGACGACAAAGCTGATGCCCGCTTCGACGGTGAAGCGGCCGATCAGGCGGTTGAGCCGGCGCTCCAGCACCTCGACGATCGAACCTTCGCGGCGGCCGCGGCGGTCCACGCCGGTCACACTGGCCAGCACGCGATCGCCGTGCATCGCCTTGCGCATCTCGAACGGCGGCAGGAACAGGTCGTCGCCACCACCCGCATCCGGGCGCAGGAACCCGAAGCCATCCGGGTTGGCGATGACGATGCCCGGGATGAGATCCATCCGCTGCGCCGGCACGAAGCCACCGCGACGGTTCTGCAGCAGTTGACCGTCTCGCAGCATGGCACGCAGGCGGTTGCTGAGTGCCTCGAATCGGTCCGCGTCGGTCAGGCCCAGGCGCTCGGCCAGGGTGGCGGCATCCATCGGGCCATCGGCCGCGGTGATGAGCTGCAGGATCAGCTCACGGCTTGCAATGGGGCGCTCGTAACGCGCGGCCTCACGGTCGGCGTGTGGATCGCGTTGCGTGGACTTGCCGGCAGCGCGGACAGGGGGCGCTGCGGTCTTGTGCGCCGTGCGTGGCTTGAAGCCCGAAGGCGGCGGTTCCGGCATCCACCCGGGCCGCTTCGATGCGGGCTTGCCGGCAGCGGGCTTGGCCGCACCCGCCTTGCCACCCCGGGCCGCGCTGGCGCCCTGGCGTTTGCCGCCGGGCCCCGCCGACTTGCCGGCACCCGTGAAACCTGCGCTGGCCTTGCCTGCGCCACCCTTACCACGTCCTACGGTTTTTCTTGTCATGGCGGCGATGGTCTCACATCGCCTCATTAAGGCGGCGTGGGCGCGCGCACTCCCGAGTCCAAAGCAGCGGGGCGCCGACCGTCCGGCATCGACCGAGTTGCCGCAAATCAAGGACGCCGCGGGCGCATCGCCCTAGCCTGCGGAGGTCACTCTTTGGTCCCGCCATGCCCACTCCGCCCCCCCATCGCGACCTGGCCTTGCGCCTGCTGCCGTTGCTCGACCTGACCAGTCTGGGCGAGGACGACACATCCCAGCAGATAACGGCGCTGTGTGCAGCGGCCCTGTCGGCCCACCCGACGCCGGCAGCGGTTTGCGTGTACCCGGAGCATGTCACCACCGCGCGACAGGCCTTGGCCAAGAGCCCGGTCCGGGTGGCCACCGTGGTGAACTTCCCGGATGGCGACGGACGCCCGGTGCGCGTTCAACGCGAGACCCGGCGCGCGCTCGCCGCTGGCGCCGAGGAGATCGACCTCGTGTTCGACTACCGCGCCTTCCTGCGTGGCGACGTCGCGCTCGCCCGGGACGGTGTCGTCGCCTGCCGCGAAGCATGCGGCAACGAGGTGCCACTGAAACTGATCCTCGAGACGGGAATGCTGGCCGAAGCCCGCCTGATCCGCGACGCCAGCCGGATCGGCATCGATGCCGGCGCCGACTTCCTCAAGACCTCGACAGGCAAGGTTGCCGTGAACGCCACGCTGCTCGCCGCGGCAGCGATGCTGGACGCCATCGAAGCGACCGGCGGGCGTTGCGGACTGAAGGTCTCCGGCGGCATCCGCACGCTCGACGATGCCGCCCCGTATCTCGCGTTGGTCGACGCGTGCATGGGCGCCGACTGGGCTACGCCACGCCACTTCCGCATCGGCGCCAGCGCGCTGTTCCCCGCGCTGCTGGCCACACTCCAATGACACGACCTTCCGCATGAGCACACCGCACCTCGACGCCCAACCGGGCCAGATCGCCGATACCGTGCTGCTGCCGGGCGACCCTCTGCGTGCCCGCCACATCGCCCGCGAATTCCTCGAAGGCGCGACGGAAGTGAACACCCGCCGCAACATGCTGGGGTACACCGGCACGTTCCGCCGCCAGCGGATATCGGTGCTGGGCAGCGGCATGGGTATCCCTTCGTGCGCGATCTACGCCACCGAACTGGCGCGCTTCCATGGGGTCAAGCGGATCGTGCGGGTCGGCACCTGCGGCGGCGTGGGTGACGTCGCCCTCGGCGACATCCTGCTGGCGCAGTCGGCCAGCACCGATTCGCGGTTCAACCGCCTGCAGTTCGGAGGGCACGACCTCTCGGCCTGCGCCGACTTCGGCCTGCTGCGTGCCGCCGTCGACGCCGCGGGGCGGCTGGGCGTGCCCGCTGCGGCAGCGGGAGTGTTCAGCACCGACTGCTTTTACGAGGGCGATCCGCATCTGGTCGAGCGCCTGGTCCGCCACCGCATTGCCGGGGTGGAGATGGAGTCAGCCGGCCTCTATGGGCTGGCGTTGCGCGAAGGGTTCCGGGCGCTGTCGGTGCTGGCGGTCAGCGACCACCTGCAGCGCGACGAACACATGGCACCGGAGCAGCGCGAGCAGGGTCTTTCAACGATGGTGTCGCTGGTTTTGGACGCGCTGGCCGCCGACGCGAGTTAGTCGGGCAGTCCGCGGCCACTCGAGGGATTTGCGGGATCGGTCGCATGGGGGGCGGCCGCCGACGCTCAACAGGTACGCGCCTGTTTCCATTACGCCCAAAACACAAAACCCCGCACGTTGGCGGGGTTTGCGAAGGGGTGTACCCTTTGAGTTTGGTGCCCAGGAGAGGACTCGAACCTCCACGGTTTTACCCGCTAGTACCTGAAACTAGTGCGTCTACCAATTCCGCCACCTGGGCAGTGGGGCGCGTATGTTGCGGTGCGGCGCAGGCGATGTCAACGCCGGCGCGGCCCGTGTTTCAGCTGCCGTCCGGCCGATCGGGCCGCCTTGGGGCGCCGCGTAGAATCGGCGGTTCCCGCCCCACCCGATCGATGATGAACGACACCGTCCGCCCCGCCTTCCACGGCTTCGAGCAGATCCCGCTGCGCGAGTACGCCGAGCGCGCCTACCTCGACTACTCCATGTACGTGGTGCTGGACCGCGCCCTGCCCTTCCTCGGCGACGGGCTGAAGCCGGTGCAGCGGCGGATCATCTATTCGATGAGCGAGCTGGGGCTGAACGCCGCCTCCAAGCCCAAGAAGTCCGCGCGCACCGTCGGCGACGTGATCGGCAAGTACCACCCGCACGGCGATTCGGCCTGCTACGAGGCGCTGGTGCTGATGGCGCAGCCGTTCTCGTACCGCTATCCGCTGATCGAGGGCCAGGGCAACTTCGGCTCCAGCGACGACCCGAAGTCGTTCGCGGCGATGCGCTACACCGAGTCCAAGCTCACGCCGATCGCCGAGGTGCTGCTCGGCGAGCTCGGCCAGGGCACGGTCGACTGGACCGACAACTTCGACGGCACCCTGCAGGAACCGAGCTGGCTGCCCGCGCGCCTGCCGCACCTGCTGCTCAACGGCACCACCGGCATCGCGGTGGGCATGGCCACCGACGTGCCGCCGCACAACCTCAACGAAGTGGTCAGCGCCTGCGTGCGCCTGCTCGACGACCCCGACGCCACCGTGCGCGACCTGTGCGAGCACATCCGCGGCCCGGACTACCCGACCACCGCCGAGATCATCACCCCCGCCGCCGACCTCGTGCAGATGTACGAGACCGGGCTGGGCAGCGTGCGCGCGCGCGCCACGTGGGTGAAGGAGGCCAGCAACTTCGTCATCACCGCGCTGCCGCACCAGGCCTCGCCGGGCAAGGTGATCGAGCAGATCGCCACGCAGATGCGCGCCAAGAAGCTGCCGTGGCTGGAGGACATCCGCGACGAGTCCGACC
>CBFGOS010000048.1:0-11573 GCA_965650425.1 uncultured Lysobacter sp.
CCCCCGCTGGCGGGCATCGATGTCGTGGCACAGCCCGAGTTGAAGCTGGGTGGCCTGCGCATCAATCCGCGCTCATACGCGGCCAGCCGTTTTTCCTTCGGCACCGATCTGTGGCTGATGGACGTGTTCACGGGGGCCGAGGCGCGCATCCAGGGCCTGCCCAAGCCGCTGGCCGTGGCCAGCCTCGCCTGGTCGCCGGACCAGCGCCATATCGCGTTCAATCACGTCGACACGCGCACGGGCGCCAATGAGTTGTGGGTCGTGGACGTGGCCACCCGCACGGCGCGACGACTTCTGACGCAGCCGCTGAACACGGTGGCGGGCCGCGGCTACACCTGGATGCCGGACAGTCGACGCCTGCTGGTGCAGTTGCAGCCGGCGGGGCAGGGCGCGGCGCCGGCGAGCAGCGTGATCCCGACGGGTCCGAACATCCAGCAGACAGCGGCAGGTGCTGGGGTGCGTCAGTTGCGCACGTACCAGGACCTGCTGAAGAACGAGGACGACGCGCGCCTGTTCGAGCACTACCTGCGCTCGCAGTTGGCACTGGTGGATCTGCAGGGCACGGCACGCAACGTGGCCGCGCCGGCGATGTACCTCGGGGCCTCGCCTTCGCCTGACGGCCGCCACCTGCTGGTGCAGCAGGTGGAGCGTCCGTTCTCCTACCAGGTGACGGTGGGCAGTTTCCCGCGTCGCATCGAGGTGCTGGACACCGAGGGCAGGCGCATCCACCAAGTGGCCCGCCTGCCGCTGGTCGAAGGCCTGCCGCCAGGCAACGACGCAGTGCCCACCGGCGTGCGCAACATCAGCTGGCGCAGCGACGCGCCGGCGACGCTCGCCTGGGCCGAAGCCCAGGATGGCGGCGACCCCAACCGCGAGGCCGCGGTACGCGATGCGGTGTACCTGCAGGCGGCGCCGTTCAAGGCCAAGCCGACGCTGCTGGCCAAGCTGTCATCGCGCTATGCGGGCACCACGTGGGGCCGCGGCGATCTCGCCCTGCTCAACGAGTACTGGTGGAAGACGCGCCAGCAGAAGCAGTGGCGCGTGGCCCCTGATCGTCCTTCGCAGCCCCCGGAGCTGATCCACGAGGGCTCCAGCGAGGACCGCTACAACGATCCAGGCGACCCCGCCACCGTGCGTGACGCGAACGGGTTTGACCGGCTGCAGATCGCGGGCGATGGACAGAGCATCTTCCTGCGCGGCGCTGGCGCATCCCCGGAAGGTGACCGCCCGTTCCTGGACCGCTTCAATCTCGCTAGCAAGCAGAAGACGCGGCTGTTCCACTCGCAGGCGCCGCACTTCGCGGTCCCGGCCGCGATCCTCGACGACGAAGCCACGCGGTTGCTGATCACCCGTGAGTCGCCCACCGAGCCGACCAACTTCTACCTGCACGACCTGGCCGCCCAGGGTTCCGCTGCACCGTTGGCGCTGACCCGCTTTCCGCACCCGACGCCGCAGCTGAAGGACGTGAAGAAGGAGCAGATCCGCTACAAGCGCAAGGACGGCGTGGAGCTGACCGGTACCCTCTATCTGCCGCCGGGCTACGACCCCCAGCGTGACGGGCCACTGCCGGTGCTGATGTGGGCCTACCCGGCGGAGTTCAAATCCGCTGCGGCGGCCAGCCAGGTGACTGACTCGCCGTACCGCTTCAACACGATCAGCTATTGGGGGCCGTTGCCGTTCCTGGCGCGCGGTTTCGCGGTGCTGGACGATCCGTCGATGCCGATCGTGGGCGAAGGCACGGCCGAACCCAACGACACCTATGTGTCGCAGCTGGTGGCCAACGCCGAGGCCGCCGTGGATGAACTGGTGCGCCGTGGCGTGGGCGACCGCAACCGCATGGCCATCGGCGGCCACTCCTACGGCGCGTTCATGACCGCCAACCTGCTCGCGCACACCCGCCTGTACAAGGCTGGCATTGCCCGCAGCGGCGCCTACAACCGCACGCTGACCCCGTTCGGCTTCCAGGCCGAGGAACGCAACTACTGGCAGGCCAAGGACGTGTACCGCGAGATGTCGCCGTTCAACTACGCCGAGCAGATCAAGGATGCGCTGCTGATCATCCACGGCGAGCAGGACAACAACTCCGGCACGTTCCCGGTGCAGAGCGAGCGCATGTTCGCGGCGGTCAAGGGCATGGGTGGCACCGCGCGCCTGGTGATGCTGCCGAACGAAGCGCACGGCTACCGCGCACGCGAGTCGATCCTGCACATGCTGGCCGAAAGCGATGCGTGGCTGGAGAAGTACGTGAAGGCGGCCGGTGCCGCTTCGACTTCGGGCGCCGCCACCGCCAAGTAAAGTTCGCCTTCGTCAGTTTCTCTCTGGAACGGCGCCGACTTCGGCGCCGTTTCTCTTCGTGGTGATGGCTTTGCGCTGCGACCCGCCCTCGTCCGTCACGCCAATCAGGCGCAAAAAGAAGACGGGCCGCCAAGGCGACCCGTCTTCGGTACTGCTTTCGATCTCTGAAGACTTACTTCAGCTTCGCCGCCTTGCGCAGTTCCTCGGCCTTGTCCGTCTTCTCCCATGAGAAGGCGGTTGCCGTCTGCTTCTTGCCGGCGCCGTCCACGTACGACACTTCCTTCGGCTTGCGGCCGAAGTGGCCGTAGGCCGCGGTGTCCTGGTAGATCGGGTGGATCAGGTCGAGCATCTTCACGATGCCGTACGGGCGCAGGTCGAAGTGCTTGCGGATCAGCTTCTCGATCTGCTCGTCCGGGATCTTGCCGGTGCCGAAGGTGGTGACCGAGATCGAGGTCGGCTGGGCGACACCAATCGCGTAGGAAACCTGTACCTCGCACTTGTCGGCCAGGCCGGCGGCGACGATGTTCTTGGCAACGTAGCGCGCGGCGTAGGCGGCCGAACGGTCGACCTTGGACGGATCCTTGCCCGAGAACGCGCCACCACCGTGGCGGGCCATGCCGCCGTAGGTGTCGACGATGATCTTGCGGCCGGTCAGGCCGCAGTCACCCACCGGGCCGCCGATCACGAAGATGCCGGTCGGGTTGATGTGGATCTTGTTCTTGGGCAGCGACTCCAGCCACTTCTTCGGCAGCACCGGGCGCAGGATGTGCTCGTACACGCCCTCGACGATGTCCTTGTGCTTCAGGCCCGGGTCGTGCTGGGTCGACAGCACCACGGCGTCCAGGCCGGCCACGTTGTGGTTGGCGTCATAGCGCAGGGTGACCTGCGACTTGGCGTCCGGGCGCAGCCACGGCAGCTTGCTGTTCTTGGCCTTGCGGACCTTGGCCTGCTGCTCGACCAGTCGGTGCGAGTAGTAGATCGGGGCCGGCATGAATTCCGGGGCCTCGTTGCAGGCGTAGCCGAACATCAGGCCCTGGTCGCCCGCGCCCTGTTCTTCCGGCTTCTTGGCCTTCTTGCTGGTGCCGTCGACGCCAGCGGCGATGTCCGGCGACTGCTTGCCCAGCATGTTGATGATGGCGCAGGTGTGGCCGTCGAAGCCGACATTGGAGTTGTCGTAGCCGATGTCGTTGATGACCTTGCGGGCCAGCGACTCGATGTCGACCCACGCCGACGTGGTCACTTCACCCGCGACGATGGCGGCGCCGGTCTTGACCAGGGTTTCGCACGCCACGCGGGCGCGCGCGTCCTGGGCCAGGATGGCGTCGAGGACGGCGTCGGAGATCTGGTCGGCGATCTTGTCCGGATGGCCTTCGGACACCGATTCGGAGGTGAAGAGGTAGCTGGACATCGAGTCTATATCCTTGCATTCGGATAAAAGGATGGGCGCGCATGATACAGCGTTGGGCGCGTCCGTGCATTCTGCGCCTTCGGGCGTTGCCGTGCATTTAACTAGCCCAGGGCGCGTTTGGCGGGCGTGAGCGGGCCACGCGTGTCATGCCGCTGACGCCAAAGTGCCATGCCGTTGTATTGCCGCGGTCGCAGGCTGCCGGCCAACAGGGGCGGTCGGTACGAAACCATGCAGGCACTTGAGCAGCAACTGCAGCAGCGCTTTCCACACTGGTTCCGTGGGAGGCGTGCCACGCTGGCACGGCCGCTGCTGCGGACCATCGGACGCTGGTCGCGCTTCGACGAGGTTGCGGCGTTCCTGCAGGCCAACGGCCACCTGCAGGACTTCGACTTCGTCCAGGCGGCGCTGGACTACCTGCAGGTGCGGCACGAGGCGGATCCCGTCGAACTGCGGAGGATCCCGGCGACCGGACGGCTGCTGATCGTGGCCAACCACCCTTCAGGCGCGCTGGACGCGCTGGCGCTGCTGCACCAGGTCGGACGGGTGCGTCGTGACGTGAAGATCATCGCTAACGACCTGCTGGCGTCCCTTGGGGGCCTGCGTGGGTTGTTGTTGCCGGTCCGGATCATCGGCGGGCGGCCGAGTGCGGAGAGCCTGCGCGCAGTGGAGCAGTCGTTGCAGGCTGAGGCGTGCGTGATCATCTTCCCTGCCGGCGAGGTGGCGCGGCTGGGCCTGCGCGGCGTGACCGATGGACGGTGGCGCAGGGGCTTCCTGCGCTTCGCGCGCACGACCGGAGCGCCGGTACTGCCGATCCGGGTGGAAGCGCGCAACTCGGCGCTGTTCTATGGTGCCTCGGCCCTGTTCAAACCAGCCGGAACGGCGCTGCTGGCCCGCGAAATGTTCGCACGTCGCGCGCGACGGATCGTGCTGCGGATTGGACGGCCGTTGCACCTGCCAACCCATGGCGATCCCGCGCGCCACCTGCGTGAGGTGCGCCGTGAGTTGCAGGCCATCGGTACCACGCGCGAACGCCGTGACGACCCCGGGTTGGCGCCGCTGATCGATGCGGTGCCGGTGTCGGACGTGCGTGCTGGCATCCACGCGATGCCGTTGCTTGGGCTTACCACCGACGGACGCGAGATCCGTTGCGGGCGACTGCTCACCGGTGCTCCTTTGCTGCGCGAGATCGGCCGACTGCGCGAACTGACCTTCCGTGCGGTGGGCGAGGGCACCGGCCGTGGCCTCGACGTGGACATCTACGACGGCTGGTACGAGCACATCGTGCTTTGGGATGCCGCGGCGCAGAAGATCGCCGGCGCGTATCGGGTTGCCCGCGGCTCCACGGTCCTTGCCGAACGCGGGCTGGCGGGCCTCTATACCGCCTCGCTGTTTCGCTATGCCGATGACGCCATTCCGCGCATCGCCGCCGGCATGGAGCTGGGGCGCAGCTTCGTGGTGCCCGAGTATTGGGGAAGCCGCAGCATCGACTACCTCTGGCAGGGCATCGGTGCCTACCTGGCGCGGCACCCGGCCGTGCGCTACCTGATCGGACCTGTGTCGATCAGCGCGGCGCTCCCAGCCGAAGCGCGTGAGCAGATCGTGGCCTACTACGACCGCTACTACGGTGCGAGGGAACTGCATGCCGAGTCGAAGCAGCCCTTCGCCTACCGCGCCGCCCCGTCCCCGTTTGGCGAAGTGGACGCGGCAACCGCGTTCCGGGTGCTGAAGGCCAACCTGGATGCGCTCGGGGCTACCTTGCCGATGCTGTACAAGCAGTACACCGAGCTCTGCGAGCCCGGTGGGGCACGCTTCCTCGCCTTCGGGGTGGATCCGGATTTCAGCGACGCAGTCGATGGGCTGATCGAGGTGGACCTGAACACGCTCCGTCCCAAGAAGCGCGAACGTTACCTGGGTTCTGGGCGCGCGACCGCCGCGCCGGCATCGCAGGCGGCCAGCGGGGTCGCGGCTTGAGCGCGCCGGTGGTGCCGCTCCCGCAACGTCGCCGTGCCGTGTTCATCTCCGACGTGCACCTCGGCTCCAAGCACTGTCACGCGGCGGAACTGGCTGACTTCCTTGCCGGACTGCGCTGTGATCGCCTGTACCTGGTGGGCGACATCGTCGACCTGTGGTGGATGTCATTGCGTCGGGCGGTGTGGACGTCGGCGCAGCAACGGGTGTTCGAAGGCCTGCATGCACTGGCGCGCGCGGGGACGGAACTCGTGTATGTCCCGGGAAACCACGATCGCTCCGCGCGACGCTTCTGTGGTCTCGTCCTCCCGCGCATGCAGGTGCGGCGTCGCGCCATCCACACGACGGCCGACGGTCGACGCCTGCTGGTGACGCATGGCGATGACTACGACGGCATCACCCATTTTGGCGGCTTGCAGGAACGCTTCGGCGACTGGCTGTACTACCGCATCCTCACCGGCAACCAATGGATCAACCGCGTACGGCGCCGGCTGGGGTTGCGCTACTGGTCGCTGGCGGAGTTCCTCAAGTGCCGCAGCACTGCGGCCGAGGGTTACATTGCACGCTTCGTGCAAGCCGGATTGGACGACGCCCAACGGCGCGGTCTTGATGGCGTGATGTGCGGGCACATCCACCGGGCAGCCTTGTTCGTGCGCGATGGCCGCGTGTACGCCAACGACGGCGATTGGGTGGAGAGCCTGACCGCGCTTTGCGAGGACATGGACGGCACGCTCCGGTTGCTTTCGCATACGGGGCAGACGCTGGCCATGGTGGGGCCTTCCGCCACTGGAATGCACGCGGCCGCGCGATTGACAGATGCGGCTTGACGTCGGGCGTGATGGGGGTATTGCGCGCGCCGATGCGCATGGCGTGCTGCGATCAAGGCGCAACGTACGGATCCAGTGTCAGAGCCGCGACCAACACGCGTTGGTCGTACATCGCTGACGACGCTGCAAGCAGTTTCAGGCCCACCAACTCTCGCTCGGGGTGGGGATTGTCGACGCGGCTCGAGTAGAGACTGACACCCCCTCCGGGGCCGACTTCGTCGCGTGGCGTCGTACCGCGCCATGCCAGCGTCACGCGCGATCCCACAACAGGTTCGTGCACGCCGTCCACCTCGAGTCGGGTTTCCCATGGGCGCGTGGCCACCGAGCCGTCGCGGTATCGGAATTCGAGTTGCGCGCTCGGTTCGGCCAGGTTGAAGTCGTACGGCGGCGCACCGATGGCTGACAGAATGTGGACCGATGCGAAGCGCCCGCGAGGCACCGTGATCGACACGGGCGCGGCGCCTTGTGATGGCAGGCGCAGCAGGCCGCGGAGGTCGTAGTCGCGCCCCGCCAGCCGCTCCAGCCCGATGGGTATGCCGCATGGGTTCCCCATGGCCAGGTTGTGGACGTGGTAGCTGGTGGCGATGTCCAGGCGGTCAATCACGGGCATGGAGTAGTGAGGCCCCAGATCCACCAGGTGCATGGGGGTCTGCACCAATCGTGGGGGGATCGAATCCGCCAGGCATGACCACGCCGATGATCGCTGCTTTCGTGACGCTGGCGCGGCGTCGGCGGGGCCGCGCCAGCTGTCCTGCAATGCCTGCGAGGGCGGGATGAACGACGTGCTGGGCGGCGGCGCCAGCAATGCGGCCTCCTCCTCGATGACCCGCGTGGTCCGCATGTCGGGCGCCAGCGACCACATGAGCCAGCGCCCAAGGGTCGTGCGGGCCAGGACGGAGCCCCCGTCGGGCGCGAAGGCAATCTGGGCCACGATGTCGTTGGCAGGTAGTGGCGCCTGGAGTGGCGGTCCCAACGGCAACCCCTTGGCGGCATCGATCAGCATGATGCCGTTGAACAAGGCCTGCGCCAGGATGGCGCCGTCCGGCGACAACGCTTGGGCCCTGGCGAGATGGCCTTCCCCCGCGAGTGCGACGGGCACGCGCTTGCCGTCGCGCCGGATCATGACCGACAGGTCCGTGCTGGCCGTGCCACCGGGCCGCCCACTGATGGCTATGGCGCCGCTGGTCGGCTCGACCACGAGGCTGTCGATGCCGGCCGTGAGCGGCATGGCCTGCAGCAGGCGCCCGTCCTCCAGCGACCAGCGCTGCACCTCGCTCCGGAGGCCGCCATGGTTGCTTTCGGTGGCCTGCACTACTTCACGCCGCCCTTCGTCCAACTCAGCGGCCACCACGGTCGTCCCATCACTCGCAGGGGCAAGCACGAAGCGCGGTCGTCGCAGGTCGCGAATCGCGTAGAGGCGACTCGCCGAGGGATCAACGACGAGCACGGATTGTCCATCGTGCGAGAGCCGTGCCGAGGACATGGGCATGTCGCCCGCGGGTCCGATGGGATGGCCCAGGGTCAGGTCGAATGCCTGCACCCGACTGTGTCCGGGGACCAGGGGGTCCGCCGGCAACCAGCGCGTCACCAGCACGCGGCTGTCACCGCTGATCAGCAGGTCCATCGGGGTGCCGCCTACTGGAAACGGTCGATACCGCGGCGCAAGGTGCGGGACCTGGAGCACGTGCACCTGGTTGCCCGAGGTTGCGACCAGGTCCTGGCCGTTGGGCGCCAGCGACGCGAAGCCGATGGGACGCTCGAAGGCGACCCATGGCGATGCCGGCCGCTGCGTGTTCGCGTCGACCAGTCGCAGTCGCAGCCCGTCGACCTCCACCAGCAGTCGTCCGTCGAACGTCAGTGGCCACTCGCGCCGTGGCGCGGCCATCGCCGCGCGCTCCGGGGAGGATGGAAGGCGCCAAAGGCGGACGATCCCGTCCTGGCTTCCGGTAACGAGCACGCCGGACGCAAGGGCGAAACAGCTTGCAAAGCGCGGAATGAAGGAATGGTGCGTGATCTCCGGTGCGACGCGGACCACCTGTCCGCCCTGGCCCTCGATCGAATCAATCGCCCACATGGCAACGCGGTCCCAGTGCATGGCCAGCGCCACACAGTGGTCGCCGTCCTCGTCGCACTCCAACTGGTGCCCCCATACTTCACGTCGCAACACGATTCGACCGATGGGCGTGCCGCTCGGCAGTGACCACAACGACAGATCGCCCTGGCGGGTCGACACCGCCAATCGCCGGCCTCCGGCGCTGGTCGACAACCAAGTCACCTCACCGCCGGCATCGGCCAGAAGCAAACGCTGCGCGCCCGTCAGCGTATCCACGAGCAGCACCCGGCCCTGCTGGGTGCCAAGGGCGAGCCAACGTCCGTCCGGTGTGCTCGTCCATGCGATGAAGCCGTCGCCGGGGCGGTCGATGTCCACCCGGTGACGAACCGCCAGCGTGCGAGCATCCAGTACCTCGACGCGCCCCAGGTGGGGACGGTAGCCAATGAACGGGATGCCCGCCGGCAGCAGCCAACTGGGTCGGTAGGGATGGCCATGGACCGGGATGCCGCTGACGGCCAGTTGCCTGCCGTCGGCAGTACGCAGGATCACCTGGCCATCTTCCCCCTGCAGCAATACGTGCCGGCCGTCGTCGCTCCAGCTTTCGCCGATGGTGCGTGCATCGTCCGGTACAGGCGTCTGGCGACCGTCGGACATCGCCAGGCGATAGGTGCGAAAGCCCGCCGGACGCATCTGGCCCATCGTCCAGTGCTCGCTGACGACGATGTGGGTGCCGTCCGGCGTGAACACCAGGCGGCGCAATTGACCGTCCCATGATTTGCGATGCTGCTTAAGCCGGGTACGCCAGCGCAGCTTCCCGGTCGCACGCTCGTACAGGGCCACCGTCAGCGGATCCACGCCCAACGCGATCCACTTGCCGTCCGGGCTCAACGTTGCCACGTGCACTGCCGCTCCCGCGTCAAACACGCCGAGCAGGGCCGGCATCCGGGACCGGGCAATGCCCAGTCTCAGGCGGGCGTGCCGCGCTTCGTCGGTGGCGCCAACCGCCTCCTGCTCCCGGAGATTCGCGGCCAGCGATGACAGGGCGGCATATCCACGCGAATCTTCGAATTGCCGCCACGCGCTCTCCTCGCGTTGGGCCCAGAGGTTCTGGCTGGCATCCAGCGAATGGACCTCTGCGCGCTGCCACTCCCGCGCGGCGATGAGCACGCCCGCCAGCAGTCCTGCCAGTGCCACCGCACTCACGACAGCCATTCGCGGCTCGCGGCGCATCCACTGCCACGCGTGTTGGACGCCGTTGAGCGGACGCGCGCGCACCTCGCGTCCTTCGATGAACCTCCCAAGGTCGTCGGCAAGCGCACGCGCGCTGCGGTAGCGTTGCGCCGGGTCCTTGTGGAGGCATCTCAGGCAGATGGCCTCGAGGTCGCGCGGCAACCCGTCGTTGTAGCGCCTGGGGGTGCGGACCGTGCCATCGTGCACCAGACCCACCACGGCCTGCGGTGAATCGCCCTCGAAGGGAGGATGGCCGGTCAACGCCTCATAAAGAATTGCGCCCAGTCCCCAGACATCCGTGGCGGCGCTGAGCTTTTCGCCGCCGACCTGGACTTGCTCGGGTGCCATGTACCCCGGCGTTCCCGAGACGCGTTCGTTGTCGACCAACCCGTCGTCGCCAAGACGGCGCGCGAGGCCGAAGTCCGTGATCCGCGGCACATGGTCGTCGCCCAGGATCACATTCCCGGACTTGAGGTCCAGATGCAGCATGCCTTGGCGATGGGCGTAGTCGACCGCTTCGGCAACCGTCCGCAACAGCGTGGCGGCATCACGTGGAGAAAGTGGCCCCTGTTGTTGCAGGTGCTCGGCCAGCGACCGCCCCTGCACGAGTTGCATCGCGTAATAGACCTGGCCGTCATAGTCCCCGATTTCATAGACCGCCACGATGTTGGGGTGTTGCAGCAACGCCGCATGCCTGGCTTCACGCCGCAAGGTGGCCACGAACTCGGGAGCTGCCCACATGCCGCCGGACAGCAGCTTCAAGGCGACCTCGCGATCGAGCGATCGCTGGAAGGCGCGGTAGATGACGCCCATGCCACCGCGCCCGATGACTTCACGCAGCTCGAAGTCGCCGAACTCGCGTTGACTCGGGTCGGTGGGGTCCGGCTCCGATGAGCGGGGCGCCTTTCCACCCTCTGCGCCGGCCACGAGGGTTTCCTGGCCAAACGCCAATCGGACCACCGCGGAATTCATCCACCAACGGGTGTCGCGGGGCCCCTCGGGTTCCTTGGCATCGGGCATGGCGGCTACACGTCGTTGCCCACGTCGGCCAGCTCGCGTAGCGCGCGAAGCTCAGCGTCCAACGAAGCGGCATCGGACACGGTTTCGGCCAGCTCCTCGCGGATCAACTCGCGCAGTCGTTGCCGCAAGCGCCGAACGTTGACCGCCACCGTGTTGGGCTTCAGTCCCAGCGATCTTGCCACGTCGGCGTAATCGTTAGCGGACGGTGCTTCGAGCAGGAAAGGCGACAGTGCGGCAAGCAGGGGCTCGCGATGGGCCGTACGTGCCTCCTGTTCCAGACGATGGCGCGCCCCATCCACCAGGGTGAGCATCCAGAGGCGGTTGAACTCGTGTTCGGGCGAGGCGGATGCGGCCGCCGGCAACGAGAGATCGTCGACATCCACGCGGATCATGTGACCTCCGCGCTTCCCCGCCGACCTGCTGGCCCATTCGTTGGCCAGGAAGTGGCGCAACACGGACAGCATGTACGTGCGGAAGCGCCCGCGCTCGGGGTCCGCGCGCGCGTCCCAGCGCTGTTCGAGGAGCCGGGCGAAGAATTCCTGGGTCAAGTCCTCCGCGTCGGCAGGTCCAAACCCATGTTCACGGATATAACCCAGTACGGGGTGTCGATAGCGGGAGCAGATCGACTCCAGTGCTGCCCGCGCTCCTTCTTCCCCGCCGTGGCCACTCAGGATGATGCTCCACTGTGTGGTCTCGAAACGGGACAAAGGCGTGGCTCCGGGAGTACAGGGGAAGCACGCCAGGCTGGGGGCTTCCTGCCGATATCAACGGG
>CBFGOS010000049.1:0-11370 GCA_965650425.1 uncultured Lysobacter sp.
GGTTGCCCTGCGTCTCGTACTGGTCGCGGATTGGTGCCTTGAAGGCCTCTTCCTCGTCCGGCGTCCACACCTTGCCCGCAGCCTCGATGCCGTCGCGGCGCACCGTGGCCAGCACGCTGGCCGCCTGCTCGCCGCCCATCACGCTGATGCGCGCGTTGGGCCACATCCACAGGAAGCGCGCGCCGTAGGCGCGGCCGCACATGGCGTAGTTGCCGGCGCCGAAGCTGCCGCCGATCACCACGGTGAACTTGGGCACGTGCGAACACGCCACCGCCGTCACCATCTTCGCCCCGTCCTTGGCGATGCCGGCCTGCTCGTACTTCTTGCCGACCATGAAACCGGTGATGTTCTGCAGGAAGACCAGCGGGATGCCGCGCTGGTTGCACAGCTCGATGAAGTGCGCGCCCTTGAGCGCGCTTTCGGCGAACAGGATGCCGTTGTTGGCGACGATGCCCACCGGGTAGCCGTGCAGGTGCGCAAAGCCGGTCACCAGCGTCTTGCCGTAGCGCGCCTTGAACTCCTGGAAGTCACTGCCGTCGACGACGCGGGCGATGACCTCGCGGATGTCGAACGGGCGGCGGGTGTCCTTCGGCACGATGCCGTACAACTCCTCGGCGGCGTACAGCGGCTCGCGCACCGGCTGCACGGCCACGGGCAACGTCTTCTTGCGGTTGAGCGTGCCGACGATGTCGCGCGCGATCTGCAGCGCGTGGCGGTCGTCCTCGGCGAAATGGTCGGCCACGCCGGAGATGCTGGTGTGCACATCGGCGCCGCCGAGGGTCTCGGCGTCCACGACTTCACCGGTGGCGGCCTTCACCAGCGGCGGGCCGCCGAGGAAGATCGTGCCCTGCTCCTTGACGATGATGCTCTCGTCGCACATGGCCGGCACGTAGGCGCCGCCAGCGGTGCACGAACCCATGACCACGGCGATCTGCGGGATGTTCTCCGCGCTCAGCCGGGCCTGGTTGTAGAAGATGCGGCCGAAGTGCTCCCTGTCCGGGAAGACCTCGTCCTGCAGCGGCAGGAAGGCACCGCCGGAGTCGACCAGGTACACGCACGGCAGGTTGTTCTCGCGCGCGACTTCCTGTGCGCGCAGGTGCTTCTTCACCGTCATGGGGAAGTAGGTGCCGCCCTTGACCGTGGCGTCGTTGGCCACGATCACCACTTCCTGGCCCATGACCCGGCCGATGCCGCAGACCATGCCTGCGGCGGGCGCGGCGTCGTCATACATGCCCTCGGCGGCCAGCGGCGCGATCTCGAGGAAGGGCGAGCCCGGGTCGAGCAGGGCGGTGATGCGGTCACGCGCCAGCAACTTGCCGCGCTCGGTGTGCTTGGTGCGGGCCTTATCGCCGCCGCCCCCTGCAGCGCGTGCCAAGCGGGCGTCCAATTCCTCCACCAGCGCGCGGTGGTAGGCGACGTTGGCCTGGAAGTCCTGCGAGCGGATATCAAGCTGTGAGGTCAGTGCGGGCATTGGGGCGGCCGGGGGGTCCGTGTGTGGCGCGCATCAAACCACAAAGCTGCGGCGGCGGCCAACGTTCGTGAGCGTCTGGTCGCGGGGTGCGCGAAACGAGGATGCAACAGAGCACCCTTGGAGCTCAGGCGCTTGGACGAAAAAAAGGGCCCGCTTGCGCGGGCCCTTTTCGTGCAACAGGCGGAAGCCTATTACTGCTTGGCTTCTTCGGCCGGAGCGGCGGCTTCTTCAGCGGCCGGAGCGGCAGCGTCGGCGGCCGGAGCAGCGGCGTCGGCCGGAGCGGCAGCGGCGTCAGCCGGAGCAGCAGCGGCGTCAGCGGCCGGGGCAGCGGCGTCGGCGGCCGGAGCAGCGGCGTCAGCGGCCGGGGCTTCGACAGCAGCGGCTTCAGCGGCCGGAGCGGCCTCGGCGGCCGGAGCCTCTTCCTTCTTGCAGGCGGTCAGGGCGAGGGCAGCGGCAACCAGGGCAACGTACAGCTTGGTGTTCATGAAAATCTCCAGGAGGTAGGTGGTGAAACGTCTTGCAAAACATTGACTCCGTACGCCATTCAGGATCGGGTCTCCCCTATTCATAAATGGCGCCGGGGCAAGGAAAAGCCGCTAGCGAACTAGCGGCTCGTCCAACCGTCAGGCCACGAGGGCCTGCAGGAATTGATTACTGCTTGGCGGCTTCTTCAGCGCCTTCCTTAGCCTGCTCAGCGGCGTCAGCGGCCTGCTCAGCGGTGTCGGCAGCAGCGTCGGCAGCGCCGGCGTCGGTGGTGGTGGCAGCAGCGTCAGCGGCGGTGGCAGCGGCGTCGGCCGAAGCGGCAGCGGCGTCAGCCGAAGCGGCGGCGGCGTCAGCAGCAGCGGCGTCGCCGGTGGCGGCAGCGTCGGCAGCGGCGGTGGCGGCTTCGGCGGAAGCGTCGGCAGCCTCGGCGGCCGAGTCAGCAGCCTGCTGCTGGTTCGAGCAGGCGGCCAGGGCGAAGCCCAGAGCCAGGGCGAGCAGCGCCTTGTTCATGGTCATGATGCGGTTTCCTCGTCAATAAGTAGGGCAACGCGCAGACTGCGCGCCGTGTAAATGATGACAAGCCGGTGAACGCTGTCAAGCGGTTGGCCGACTTTTTTTGGTTAAGACGTCGTTATACCTGATAACGAGGGCTAAATGGGGTGCCCTCAAGCCAGTTCGACGGCGATCGCCGTGGCCTCGCCACCGCCGATGCACAGCGAGGCCACGCCCCGCTTGGCGCCGCGCTGGCGCAGGGCATTGAGCAGGGTGACGACCAGGCGGGCGCCGCTGGCGCCGATCGGATGGCCCAGCGCCACCGCGCCGCCGTGCACGTTGACCTTGTCGCGCGCGATGCCCAGGTCCTTGATCGGAGCCATCGCCACGCACGAGAACGCTTCGTTGATCTCGAACAGGTCCACGTCGGCCGCGTTCCAGCCGGCCTTCTGCAGCACCTTCTCGATGGCGGTGACCGGGGCGGTGGTGAACCACTCCGGCGCCTGCGAGTGGGTGGCGTGGGCCACGATGCGGGCCAGCGGCTTCAGGCCGCGCTTGGCGGCTTCGTCGGCCGTCATCAGCACGGTGGCGGCCGCGCCGTCGGAGATCTTGGAGGAGGAGGCGGCAGTCAGCACGCCGTCCTTGCCGAAAGCGGCGCGCAGGGTCGGGATCTTGCTGGTGTCGATCTTGCCCGGCTCCTCGTCGGTGTCGACCACGACATCGCCCTTGCGGCCCTTGACGGTGACCGGGACGATCTCGTCCTTGAACGCGCCGGAGGCCTGCGCGGCCTGGGCCAGCTTCACGCTCTCGGTGGAATAGGCGTCCAGCGCCTCGCGGTCGAACTTGTACTCGCCGCACATCATGTCGCCGAACACACCCATCGCCTTGCCCTGGTAGGGGTCGGTCAGGCCGTCAAAGGCCATGTGGTCGATGAACTCGGCGCTGCCGTAGCGGATGCCATTGCGCGAGCCGTTGAGCAGGTGCGGCGCGTTGGTCATCGACTCCATGCCGCCGGCCACCACGACGCTGGCCGAGCCGGCCTTGATGATGTCGTGGGCCAGCATGATGGCCTTCATGCCCGAGCCGCAGACCTTGTTGATGGTGGTGCAGCCGGCGGAGGTCGGGATGTTGGCGCCCAGCGAGGCCTGGCGCGCCGGGGCCTGGCCGAGGCCGGCCGGCAACACGCAACCCATGATTACTTCGTCGACCTGGTCCGCGGCGACGCCTGCATGGTCCAGCGCGCCGGTAATGGCCGCGGAGCCCAGCACCGGCGTGGCAACGCCATTGAACTGGCCGAGGAAGGAACCGATGGCGGTGCGCTTGGCACCGACGATGACGATGTCGGACATGGACTGCTCCAGTGGGGGCCGGCGGTCTGCCGGGATTACCGATTATCGCGCCGTGTGTTGCGTTGCCGCAAACGGCGGGCGGGACCGGTCTGGCGGGCGCGTGCCATTGCCGGGACCCCGCCTTTCCACTAAATAGGGAGACAGCGTCACGGCTGGCCTCCCGGTACCCGGGTTGCGTGCTGCCGTAGAGGGGGGGCGATGACATACCGCAACACCGATCCGGTGCTGGCCGTGCGGCGGCGCTGACATGGCAAGCCTTGGCCTTGTCCGGGGCCTGCGGCGGGTTCGAAGTAGCCTGGGGCGGCTGGCCGCTGCAGGACTGCTCGCCTTGCTTGTGTTGCCCGGTCACGCCGCGCCAGCGTCGTCGTCCACGATCGTTACGGTCGACGACGTGCGTTTCCGGAATTACGGCGTGCGGGACGGGCTTTCGCAAAGCAGTGCCCGGTCGATGCTTCAGGACGCTACCGGTGCCGTCTGGATTGGCACCGAGGACGGCCTGAACCGGTTCGACGGCTACGAGTTCAAGGTGTATCGGGCCGACCACGAGCGGCCAGACGCACTGCCCGACCCGCACGTGCAGGTGCTTGCGCCCTCGCGGCGCGGCGGCTTTTGGGTGGGAACCCGAGCAGCGGGTATTGCACGGTATCGCCCGGAGCAGGACGACTTCGTCCGCTACCCGGCCCCCGGCGTCGTGGGGGATGACGAGCGCAACGCCGTGCTTGCCCTGCAGGAGACCGCCGATGGACGGCTCTGGATCGGCACTTCCGGCGATGGGCTGCATTGGCTTGACCCGGCAGGCGACCGTTTCCATCGACTGCCCGAGTCGCTGAACCGAGAACTGGGTTCGGTGTCGGCGTTGGCCGTGCTGGATGGGCAACTGCTCGCCGGCGGCAAGGACGGTCTGTGGCTGGTGGATGCCCCCGGACGAACGGCACGGCGTTGGGGCCGTGCGGGGACGGACCTGCGCGTGGATGCCATCCAGCTGAGCCCGAACCAGCGCGAAATCTGGGTGGGAACGCGATTTGCGGGCTTGTTCCGTTTTGACCGCAGCGGGCGCCAGCTCGGGCATTGGGGCCTGGATGACGGGATGCCCCACGTGACCGTGCGCGACATGGCGTTCGACCGGCAGGGCCGCCTGTGGATTGCCACGCTGGGCGGCCTGGCGCGCTTCGATAGCCCCGCGTTGCCGTTGAAAGTGTGGCGATACGGCTCGGGCCTGGGTGACAGGCTTCCGTCGGACCGCCTGCAACAGCTCATGGTCGACCGCGATGGGCTGATCTGGGTCGGCACCCACCTGAGCGGCGCCAGCGTGATCGCCCCACATAGCCAGGTGTTCAAGGAAATCCAGATACGTTCGCAATCGTCCGCGGGAAACGGGGGCGGAGGAGTGGCCGTCACGACCTTGTTGGCTGAGCCCGACGGTTCGCTGTGGATGGGCGCAACCGAGGGCGTGGGCGTAATTCACTACGACTTCCAGCGGGGCGTGCTGGCGCAATACCAGGCGGAACCGGGCAACCCGCGGGCGCTACCGTCCAATATCGTGGTGGACATCCGGCGGGACCGCCGCGGCCGACTGTGGCTGGCGACGGCAGAGGGCCTGGCGCGGCAGGAGGGGGACGGATTCAAGGTCTTCCGGCACGATCCCAATGATCCTGGCAGCCTTCCCAGTCCGAATGTGCTGACATTGATCCATGACCGCAGCGGCGGATTATGGGTGGGCACGCTGGGCGGGGGATTGGGTTGGCTGTGCGAGGGATGCGACCGGTTCCGCGTCTATGGCACCAAGCCCGGCGCATCCGGGCAGCCGGGGCTGGGAGGCAGTTCCGTCGAAGTCCTGTTTGAGGACCGCCACGGTGCGATCTGGGTGGGGTTGCGTTCGGCAGGCCTGGTACGCCTCGACCCCAAGACCAATCGCGTTGTCCATTACCGGGCCCGTCCCGGGGCGCCGGGTTTTCTCGGCAACGACAGCGTCTCGTGGATCAGCGAGGACCGCCAGGGCCGGCTCTGGGTGGGCCACGGCGCCGGTGTGAGCTGGGCACAAAATGATGGATCCGGTCCGTTGCGTTTCGAGAACCGTCGCACCAATGCGGTGGGCGCCGTCATCCAGGACGCGGAAGGCCACTACTGGATCAGTACCACGGTGGGCATCAGCCGGCTCGATGCCACTACACGGGAAATCACGCATTTTGGCGCGCGCGATGGCGCGCAGATGATGGGGTACTTCGTCGCCGCGGCGAGCCGGTTTCCCGATGGCCAGATCGCATTCGGGGGCCTCAACGGCGTCACCGTGTTCGATCCACGCAATGTGGTGGCCGCACCGCCGCCGCACCGCGTTGCCTTGACCGAGCTGCACGTAGGCGGCGTGGATGCCGCCGCGGCGGCTGGCATCTGGCGGCAATGGATCGCGTCCGGCCAGCATGGGCGCGAGATCGAACTGCCGCCTGACGCGGACGCGTTGTCGCTGGAGTTTTCGGCAATGACCTTCGCCGATCCCCCGCGCTTGATGTATGCCTACCGCATGGACGGCCTCGACGATGACTGGAACGAGGTCGATGCAAGCCGTCGACTGGCCAGCTACACCAACCTGAGCCCCGGGAAGTACACGTTCCGCCTCCGCGCCCGCGACGCTTACGGCGCATGGGGGCCTGAACTGGCCATCCCATTTCGCCTGTTGCCACCCTGGTGGCGCACGTGGCCCGCCTATGTGGCGTACGCATTCGTGTTGGCGCTGGTGGTGGGCGGTGTGGCGTGGGAAATTCACCAGCGGTCCGCCGAACGCAAGCGCGCGCAGGGCGAGATCGCCGAGAGCGCGCAGCGGCTGAAGCTGGCGCTCTGGGGTACGGGCGATGAGCTCTGGGACCTGGATTTCATCCGGGGTGAACTGCGTCGCCAGAACCCGCTGGACTCGACCGAGGGCGTCGGCGAGGAGACGGTGGTCGATATCCACTCGATCCGCGACCAGGTCCACCCTGAGGACCTGGCCGCCTACGATGCGGCAGTTGCCGCATATGCCGCGGGAACGCAGGAGTTCATCGAAGTTTCCTACCGTGTGCTGGACCCCTCCGGGAACTGGCGATGGCTGCTCAGCCGCGGGCGCGTGATCGCGCGTGATGTGAGCGGGCGGCCCACGCGGGTCATCGGCACCAACAGCGACATCACGCGGCTCAAGGAAAACGAACTGGCGTTGGCCAGGGTCAATGCCGAGTTGGAGACGCGCGTCCAACTGCGCACCGAAGCACTGCACGCCAGCAACGAAAGCCTGCACCGCACCATCGACGAGTTGCGCGATACGCAGAAGCAATTGGTGGAGTCGGAGAAGATGGCCGCGCTGGGCGGGCTGGTCGCGGGGGTGGCGCACGAGATCAACACGCCACTGGGCGTGGGCGTGACCGCGGCGTCCTTCCTGGAGCAACAGGCCAATTCGCTGGCCACGAAGATCGCCGACGGCAGCCTTGACCGCCCGGGATTGGAGGCCTTCACCCAGGCCGCGCGCGACAGTTCAAAGCTGATCCTGCGCAACCTGCAGCGCGCCGACCGCATGGTGAAGAGCTTCAAACAGGTGGCGGTGGACCAGTCCAGCGAGGCGGCGCGGCGGATCGAGCTGCCCGGCTACCTGGAGGAGGTGCTGGTCTCGCTGCAGCCCGCACTGCGGCAGCGGCGCCACGAAGTGGTGATCGATTGTCCCGCCCCGATCACGTTTGAGACCTACCCGGGCGCCATCTACCAGATCATCTCCAACCTGGTGATGAATTCGGTGGTGCACGGTTTCGGCGACCGCGAGCAGGGACGCATCCGCATCGCCGTTACCGCCGACGACCATGACGTGCTGCTGCACTACGAGGACGACGGCTGCGGCATGAGCGAGGAGGCGCGGCGCCGCGTGTTCGAGCCCTTCTTCACCACGCGGCGCGGTAGCGGTGGGTCTGGGCTGGGCATGCACATCGTGTGGAACCTGGCGACGCAGGTGCTGGGCGGCAGTATCGTCTGCCTGGCGCCGTCGGAGCGCGGCACGGCCTTCGACCTGCGCATTCCGCGCACGGTGTCGCTGCGCAAGGAGGCGACATAAGGCCGATGTAATGGGCCGACGCAAAGAGTCGACACCGCGGGACGACCGTTGAAGCCAACTGAAGTGCCCACTAAAGGGGCCAATTAAAGGGCCTACTTAGGGGGGCAGTCCGGAGCCTCAGTCCGGCAACTGGTCGCGGATGGCTTCCGCGCGCTCCCAGTGCTCCAGCAGGATGCCGGTCAGGACCGGGTCGAACATCTTGCCGCTGTGCTCGGTGATGTAGGCGCGGATGCGATCCGCCGTCCAGGCCTCTTTGTAGCAGCGCCGGCTGCCCAGTGCGTCGAAGACGTCCGCGAGCATGGTGATGCGGCCGCTGATGGGGATGTCCTCGCCCGCCAGGCCATTGGGGTAGCCCGTGCCGTCCCAGCGTTCATGGTGGGTCAACGCGACTTCGGCGGCCAGTTGCAGGATGCCGCGCTTGGACGGCGCCAGCATGCGGTGACCAATGGCCGCGTGGGTGCGCATGATCGCGCTTTCCTCTGGGGTGTGCGCGCCGGCCTTGTTGAGGATCGCGTCGGGGATGCCGATCTTGCCCAGGTCGTGCAGCGGTGCCGCCTGGCGAAGGCGTTCGCAGTAAGCCTCGTCCATCCCGATTTCGCGCGCCAGCAGCTCGGCGATCAACCCGACGCGATTCACGTGCGACGCCGTCTCGCTGGAGCGCGTCTCGGCCGCGCCGGCGAGCAGGAAGATCATCTCCATCTGCGCGTTCGACACCTCCTGGTTGAGCTGCAGGTTCTCGAACGCGATGGAGACGTTGGTGCAGAAGATCTCGACCAGCTTGTAGTCCAGCTCGGACAGGTCCCAGGCCTCGCCCACGTACAACAGGCTCTCGCCGTGCTGGCTGTCGGTGAAGTGCAGCACGTAGTGGTCGCTGCTGAATTGGTGGCGCTTCTCGCTCAGGGCCGCGCGCAGCGTGTCCAGCATGTTGGCGGGCAGGGATTCGTCGATGTTCTGGTCGACCAGGCGCTGGAAGTCCCCGGTCGCCGCGGTGGCCACGAAGTGCGAGTCCGCGTCGGAGGTCTCGCCTTGGGTGGTGAAGTACAGCGCGCCGCGCTCCATGCCCACCAGGTTGGCCAACTGCGACAGCACCGCGGACGCAAAGCCACTGGTGCGTTCGTGGGCAAAGACCTGTGCCGACGCCTCGATGACCCGTTCCAGCCCGCGTTTGTGGGCCCTGATGGTCATGATGTCGCGCCAGGCGCGCAGCGCGGCGAACAGCGTGGTGGAGAGCTTCTGCGCGGTGAGCTCGGTCTTTTCCTTGTAGTCGTTGATGTCGTACCGCTCGATCACCTCGTGTTCGGGCGCCTGGCCGGGCTGGCCGGTGCGCAGGACGAGGCGGATGTCGGCGTTGCCCAGGTCGGACCGGATGTACTGGGCCAGCTCCAGGCCCGCCTGGTCGGTTTCCATCACCACGTCGAGCAGGGCCACGGCGACGTCGTCATGGGCCTGCAGCAGGTCCCGGGCCTCGCGCGCACTGAGCGCGGACAGGATCTGCAGCGGCCGGCCCTCGAAACGAAAGCCAGCCAAAACCAGCCGGGTCACTTCATGGACTTCCGGCTCGTCGTCTACTAGCAGCACCTTCCATGGTGGTGGGTTGTTGCCGGCAGCCGCGCCGAGGAAATCCATCGAGCTAGCCCCTCCCCATGAGCTGGACCCAGTCTAGCGAAAAAACGCCGGATGCAATCCTAGGAAACGGCCGCCCGGCAACGAACTGTAGCGGGCCCGGAAACAACGCGGCCCGGTCTGGGCAGACCGGGCCGGGTGGCGTGGAACCTTGGAGGGCGCGGGAGCGCCGCGCCGTCAGCTGTTGCCGTTGAACAACTCGCGGCCGATCAGCATGCGGCGGATCTCGTTGGTGCCGGCGCCAATCTCGTACAGCTTGGCGTCGCGCAGCAGGCGGCCGGTCGGGAACTCGTTGATGTAACCGTTGCCGCCCAGCGTCTGGATGGCCTCCAGCGTGACCTGCACCGCCGACTCGGAGGCATGCAAAAGGCAGCTGGCCGCGTCCACGCGGCTCTTGTAGCCGCTGTCGTAGTCACGCGCGATCTGGTACGCGAACGCGCGGCTGGACTGCAGCTTGGTGTACATGTCGGCGATCTTGCCCTGCATCAGGCCGAAGGTACCGATGGCCGCGTCGAACTGCTTGCGCTCGCGGGTGTAGGGCAGGGCCACGTCCAGTGCCGCCTGCATCAGACCGATGGGGCCGCCGGACAGCACGAGGCGCTCGGTGTTCAGGCCGCTCATCAGCACCTTCACGCCCTGGTTGACCTCGCCCAGCACGTTCTCGGCCGGGATCTCACAGTTCTCGAACACCAGTTCGCAGGTGTTGGAGCCGCGCATGCCCAGCTTGTCCAGCTTCTGCGCGGTGCTGAAGCCCTTCATGCCCTTCTCGACGATGAAGGCGGTCATGCACTTGCTGCCCGCGTCCTTGCCGGCGGTGCGCATGTAGACCACCAGCACGTCGGCCTCGGGGCCGTTGGTGATCCACATCTTGTTGCCGTTGGCCACCCACACGCCGTCGCGCAGTTCGGCGCGGCAGCTCATCGAGCCGACCACGTCCGAGCCGGCGCCCGGCTCGCTCATCGCCAGCGCGCCCTTCCATTCGCCGGTGCACAGCTTGGGCAGGTACTTGTGGCGCTGCGCCTCGTTGCCGTTGGCGTAGAGGTTGTTGACGCACAGGTTGGAGTGCGCGCCGTACGACAGGCCCACCGAGCCCGACGCGCGCGAAATCTCTTCCATCGCCACCAGGTGCGCCAGGTAGCCCATCTCGCTGCCGCCGTACTCGCCCGGCACGGTCATGCCCAGCAGGCCCATCTCGCCCAGCTTGGGCCACAGGTCCTGCGGGAACCAGTTGTCGTGGTCGATCTGTTCGGCTCGCGGCGCGATCTCGGCTTCGGCAAAGCGGCGGACCGCATCGCGCAGCGCATCGATCTCTTCACCCAGCGGGAAAGGGCGCATGACTACTCCTGGCAACGTGTGGCACCGACGCCATGGACGCGGGTGCGAATGTGGCGGCCGGGCCTCATGCCCGGTCCGGATAGCACGACGGGGCACTGGGCCCCGTCGTATTTTGCTCTACAGCCGGTCAGTGCAACTGATACGGATCAGTTGCCGCCGCGGATGCGACCCTTGAAGCGGGTCTGGCCACGGCCCAGCGGCAGCTTGAGCTTGCCGATGGCGGCGATGCGCTCCTCGCCCAGGCGGTCGGCAGCCTGGTAGGTCGGCACGCCGTCGCGCTCGGCGATCTCATAGATACGGTGCAGGTTGTGGTAGATGGTGCGCATCATGCGCATGGCGCGCTCGCGGTTGTAACCCTCGAGCTCCAGCGCCACGTTCATCACGCCGCCCGCGTTGACCGCGTAGTCCGGGGCGTACAGGATGCCGCGCCGCTGCACTTCGTCACCGATGGCGTTGTTGGCCAGCTGGTTGTTGGCCGCACCGCAGATGATCTTGGCCTTCAGGCGGGGCAGGGTCTGCTCGTTGACGGTGCCACCCAGCGCGCACGGGCT
>CBFGOS010000050.1:0-11273 GCA_965650425.1 uncultured Lysobacter sp.
TTGAGCTAACCTGTACTAATGATCCGTGTGGCTTGACCATATAACCTCAAGTGGCCTTGGACTCGACGACACGTTCGACGTTCGGCACAATCACTCGCTACATTCCAATCTATTCGCCGACGGCAGATCAGCCCATCGATCTGTTCCGAAGCACCCAACGAGAGCGTGTGCGCGACTCTGTCCATCGAGACCCGCGACCCTCCACCCTCTCCCTGGTGACAATAGCTGTGTGGAACCACCCGATCCCATCCCGAACTCGGAAGTGAAACGCACATGCGCCGATGGTAGTGTGGCTTAAGCCATGCAAGAGTAGGTCATCGCCAGGGGCTTTACCCAGAAGGCCGGATCCAACAGGATCCGGCCTTCTTCTTTTGGGGCGGCCGGACCAACCGTCCAGTTCCAAACGACACCGACAGCGCTTAGCTCGCAAACCAGCGCAAACGGTCGGCATCTCGCGCTTTTCTTCTCTAACGTTGGCCGCTCGTTTGCGAGATTGGACTTAAGGCATAACGGAATAGGCCGATATCTCTTCGACAAGGAGCCCTCTGTCGATGGCCAGCGCTTCACCCGATGAACTTGCGTTAGGCATAACCCTGCCGTGGCCGGTATACGACCGGCACGGCAAGTTGTTGCTTGGCCGCGGGGTTCTCATCAGCTGCCAAGCTCAATTGGACGCGCTGTTGGAGCGGGGCGTCTATGCAAGCGTGCGGGTGGGCGATGGGGCGGACACCTTGGTGCAATCCGCCGATCTGCCGGTATTCGAAGCCGCGCAGGCCCTGCAGCGCGACATGCAGCGTGCCCACTGGCAGCTGCTGAATCGGGTTCCGGATACGCTCCCGCGGGTCGCGGCATTGGCCGATGCCGTGGCGGCGTTGATGCGGCGCGATTCCGACGCGATGCTCGCGGCGCTGCAGCTGGAAATCGATGCCGACAACCATGCGGCCCGGCAACTCCATGCCGCCGCGCTGTGTGTGCTTGGAGGACGGGTGCTGGGGCTCGACGAGGCCGGATCGCGTTCGCTCTTGCTCGCCGGCCTGACCTATGACGTCGCCTTGGGCCCGCTGTCTTCCGTTCTCAACCGCCAGAACGGGGGCATGAGCGACGAGCAATGGGCCGAGGTGAAGGCGCATCCGCGTACCGCCCACGAGTTGCTGGTCGATTCAGGCGTCGCGGATCCTTTGTGGTTGGACTCCGTGCTGCATCATCACGAGCGCCTGGACGGGTCCGGCTACCCGGCGGGATTGACGGGCGCGGCCATTGCGCCTTCGACCCGCATGCTCGCGATTGTCGACATCTATACCGCCATGGTGCGGCCGCGTGCCTATCGCGGGGCGGTTCATGCCAAGGCAGCGCTCCGCAGCATCTTTCTTGAGCGTGGGCGCGCAGTGGATGAAGGCATGGCCCAAGCCTTCATCAAGGAGATCGGCGTTTTCCCGCCTGGGACACTGGTCCGTCTGGCAAATGGCGAAGTGGGCGTAGTTCGACGTCGGGGCGAAAATGCCGCTCACCCGACCGTGGCCCGGCTGGTGATGCCGGGAGGAGCGTTGGCCTCGGTTGGCCTGCAACGGAACACGAGCGAATCCGAGTTCGCCATCGTCGAAACGGTGTCCCAGGAGCAGCACGGCGCGCTATTGGCCCGCGCCGTGCGGCTATGGTGTTGAGCGTCCGTCCCCGGATCAGAAAACCTGCGGAGGTTCTCCGCCGACGATCACGACGTCGGCGCGGCGGCGTGCAAACAGGCCCACGCTGACCACGCCGGGGATCTGGTTGATCGCCTGCTCGAGACCGACCGGATCGGTGATCGACAGGTTGTGGATATCAAGGATTACGTTGCCGTTGTCCGTCAGCACGCCCTGGCCATCGGCCGTTTGGCGCCACACGGGTTGGCCGCCGGTCATGGCAAGGATCTCGCGGGCGACCAGGCTGCGCGCCATCGGGATGACTTCGACCGGCAGCGGGAACTTGCCCAGCACATCCACCCGCTTGGCGGGGTCGATGATGCATACGAACTTCTGACTGGCTTCGGCAATGATCTTTTCACGGGTGAGCGCGGCGCCACCGCCCTTGATCAGGCACTTGTGTGGATCGCACTCGTCGGCGCCGTCCACGTACAACGACAGCGGGCCGGTGGCGTTGAGGTCGAGGACTTCGATGCCGTGGGCCTGCAGGCGGGCGGTGCTCTGGTCCGAGCTGGAGACCGTACCCTTGATGCGATCCTTGATCCCGGCCAGCGCGTCGATGAAGTACGCGACGGTGGATCCGGTGCCGACGCCGACAATCATGCCGTCTTCGACGTATTCAATGGCCTTTTCGCCGGCCAGGCGCTTGGCTTCGCTCATGGGGATGTGAACCTGGGAACCGTGGTGGGTGGGGAAGATCGAGCCGGAGCGGACGACTGGCCGCTCGGGCAGGTTTGCGTCATTCCAGGGCGAGCAAGTGCTTCCACTGCGCCGCGCTGACGGGGAACACCGACAGTCGGTTGCCGCGCCGGATCAGGGCGAATTCCTCGCCAAGATCCTCGGCGTGCTGCTTGATCTCGTCGAGGGCGATGGTGCGCTTGAGCTTGCGGTCGAATGCCACGTCCACCAGAAACCAGCGCGGTTCTTCGCGCGTCGCCTTCGGATCGTGGTAATCGGATTTCGGGTCGAACTGGGTCTCGTCCGGGTAGGCGCGGCTGGCAACCGTCGCGGTGCCCACGATGCCCGGAACGGGACAATTGGAGTGGTAGAACAGCACGCCGTCGCCAACCTGCATCTGGTCGCGCATGAAGTTGCGCGCCTGGTAGTTGCGCACGCCGTTCCACGGCTCGGTGCCAACGCGCTGGAGGTCGTCGATGGAAAAGGCGTCGGGTTCGGACTTCATCAGCCAGTAGCGGCGTCGAGCGGTCATGCAGGCACTTTTCGGCAATCAAAGAAAGTGGATTCGGTGCACACGCCATCGACCGGGACGTCCCAGTCCGCACTGGCGAGGGCCTCCACGCGCTGGACGTCGAAGGCCGCTCCCACCAGGAACGGCGGCGCAGGCCGGTCGTGACGAAAGGCGAAGGTACGGTCGTACCAGCCGCCGCCCATGCCCAGGCGCTGCCCGGACGCGTCGAAGCCGACCAGGGGCATGACGGCCAACGTGAGCTGGCAGGCGTCCAGCAACGACTCCGGGGCGAGATCCGGCTCAGGGATACCAAGCCGGTTGGTGACGAGGGCATCCCCGGACCGCCAGGGCGCAAAGCGCAGTCGATCGTCATCACCGAGAACCGGCAGGCAATACACGCAGCCGGGCGGCAGGCGGAGTTGCCAGGCATGCAGTGCGATCTCGCCGTCCATCGCCCAATAGCCGGCAACGTAGCCTTGCGATGGGGCAATCGGCATCGACAACAGGTGGGTGGCCAGCTGTTCGGCGGCGGCCATGCGGGTGGCCGGCGGCAGGGCGCGACGGTGGCCGCGCAGCAGCGTGCGAAGTTGTCGGCGATCTGCCGCGAGGTCTGAGGTCATCCAGCGCAATCCGGGGCGGCGGGGCGAACCTGGCCGCGGTTGGCCGGGATCACCGGCAGTGCGGCGCACTACCGGCGTTAAAAGGAAAGTCCTCCGCTCGTGCCGATGCGTACGAAACGACCTTGAACCCGGGGTTCAAGTGGGAACGCTTGGTGGCCGTCGGGCTTCCCGCTGCGTGGCGGACATGCACTCCGGGCCTCCGTTGCGCCCCCATGGTCGTCATTAAGGGACAAGGCGAATGTTTGCGTACGCCGTCGAACACAGCAGAGGACGTGCACGCAGTATAGCGTGGCCAATGCGAGGCTGGCGGCCGCCTGTCGGTGCAGCGCGATCGCCGTTCAGCCTGCGAGGCGCGCATGGCGCCCGCGGCCCGCTGGCGGCGACACACGCGCCAGCCGCACACGAGGCAAATGCGCGCAGTCAGCAATCGGATCGGGCGGACGCCAGCCGTCGTGCCATGGCGCCGCGTGGCAAGGGCTTCGAGCGTGCCCGGCTCCGGTCAGCGCGCGGTGGCGTCGAACAGCCCATCGAGCTTGCGCTGCAGGTCGCCCAAGGTTCGGGCGAGCTCGCGGTCACGGCCCTCGTTTTCGGTCCGCGCCAGTTGCAGTTCGTGGGCCAGGTTGAGCGCGGCGAGGACCGCCACCCGATCCAGTGCGGCCATGCGGTTGTTGCCCCGGATCTCGCGCATCTTGCCGTCGAGCACCTTGGCGGCGGCCAGCAGGCTGTCACGCTCGTCGGGCTCGCAGCCGACGGTGTACTCACGGTCAAGGATCCGAATGGTGACCGGGTGGCTTGCGCTCACGTGTGCTGCTCCAGGGACTTCAGGCGCGCGATCATGGCCTCGACGCGGGTGCGGGCCAGTTCGTTCTTTGCCAGCAGGGCGGAGCGTTCGCCCGCCAGCTGTTCCTGCTGCTGGCGCAAGCTGCGGTTCTCCTCGCCAAGCCGGCGGGCACGCTCGGTCAGCTCGTCGAGCCGGGCGCTCAGCGACTGGAGCTGGGCAAGGAGTTCATCACGGTCCATGCGTGAACGATAACAGTGTGCGGCGGCCGGTCAAGGCGCGGCGGTCACCTGTTGCGGACGCTCCCATTCGAGGATGAACGCCAGACATTCGTCCTCGGGCAGGGGGCGGGCCAACCAGAAGCCCTGGATCTCGTCGCAGGCATGGGCGTGCAGGAACTGCATCTGCGCCTCGGTTTCCACGCCTTCGGCGATGACGTTGAGGCCAAGGGAATGGGCCATGGTGATGACGGTGGTGGTGATCGCCTCGTCGTCCGGGTCGACGGTGAGGTCGGCGATGAAGGCCTTGTCGATCTTGAGCGTGTTGATCGGCAGGCGCTTGAGGTACGCCAGAGACGAATAGCCGGTGCCGAAGTCGTCGACCGCCAGGGCGATGCCGAGTTCGCGGAAAGCCTGCAGGGTGGACGCCGTCTGTTCGGCGTTCTCCATGATCACGCTTTCGGTCAGCTCCAGCTCAAGGCAGTGCGCGTCGATCCCGGTGGCATCGAGTACGCGGGCCACCACGTTGGGCAGGCCACCGCGGAGCAACTGCAGGGCCGAGACGTTGACCGCCATGGTCAATGTGTCCAGCCCGTGTCCCTGCCAGCGACGCAGGGTGGCGCAGGCTTCGCGCAACGCCCACTCGCCGATCTCCATGATCAGGCCGGTTTCCTCGGCCAACGGGACGAACTGCATCGGCGCAATCTCGCCGTGTTCGGCGCTGGTCCAACGCAGGAGGGCTTCCACGCCGGTGATGCGCTGGTCGCGGAGCGACAGCCGGGGTTGGAACACCAGACGCAGTTCGCCGCGGTCCAGGACCTTGCGCAACGCGGCAGAGATGGTGGCGCGCTGGCGAATCTCGTGGTCCATGCTTTCGGTGTAGCGCATGAACGTGCGGCGGCCGAAGGCCTTGGCCTGGTACATCGCGGTGTCGGCGTGCTTGAGCAGGTCGGTCGGCACCTGGGCATGGTCGGGATACAGGCTGATGCCGATCGACGGCGAGATCACCACCTCGTGGCGTTCGTCCAGGTCCAGCGGTTTTTCGAATGCCGCGATGATCTGCAACGCGACCTGTTCGGCCTGCTCGCCATCGTCGATGCTCTCCAGGACCACGGTGAACTCATCGCCGCCCAGGCGGGCGACGGTGTGCTGGGCGCCTACCGTCTGCTGCAGGCGCGCGGCAGCGGCACGCAGGATGCGGTCGCCCGCGGCGTGGCCGAGCGAGTCGTTGATGTCCTTGAACCGGTCAAGGTCGAGGAAAAGCACGGCAATGCTCTGGTTCTGCCGGCGCGCGCGCACGATGGCGCGGGACAGGCGCTCGGAGAGCAGGGTGCGGTTGGGCAGGCCGGTGAGCGTGTCGTAGTTGGCGAGGTAGCGCAGTTCCTGTTCGGCGCGCTTCTGGTCGGTGATGTCGCCCAGCACCGCCACGTAATGGCCGCGCTGGCCACTGGCATCAAGGACGATGCTCGCCTGCAGCCAGCACAGGAATTCGGTGCCGTCCTTGCGTCGCTGCCAGACTTCGCCAGACCATCGGCCATGGCGCTCCAGCTCCTCGCGCATGTGGCGGTAGAAGTCCGGGTCGTGTTGCAGGCTGTCGAGCAGTCCGGTATCGCGGCCGATGACCTCGGCGTCGCTGTAACCGGTCATGCGCGAGAATGCGGGATTGACCGAGATGAAGTTGAAGTCGCGGTCGAACACGGCCACGGCCTCGGCCATGCTGCGCAGGACTTCGCTGGCGATGCGGCGCTCGCGCTCGGCGCTGCGGCTGGCGGTGATGTCGCGTGCCGTGCCGGCCACGCGCAGTGCGCGGCCGTCGGGGCCGCGCTCGACGACCCTTCCGCGGGCGCGCACCCATTGCCAGGTGCCATCGGGCGCGCGGGTACGGTGCTCGGATGTGAAAAGCGCGGAATCCCCCCGAAGGTGCTGGCGCAGCTGGTCGAGGACATGGGGCAGGTCCTCGCCGTGGATGACGTGATCGGTGGTGATCTGGGTGTGGATGTCGCCGCCGCTTAAGTCGCCGCTGTGGTCATCCACGCGCATGCGGTGGACCTGGCCGCGCGCGAGGTCATAGTCCCAGAACTGCTCGCCCGAGGCCCATAGGGCCAGCTTGAGACGCTCCTCGCGCTCCCGGATCTGACGGAAGTAACTCTGGTCGAGCCGTCGCCGTCTGCTCCAGCGCCAGCCCAGCGTCGCACTCGCCCCCAGGAAGGCCAGCACCGCGCCGAAAATGGCGAGCGGGTGACGCCACAGGGGGGGCGCCACGTGGACGGGCACCTGCAGCTCCTGCGGGCTCCAGATGCCGTCGCGGTTGGTCGCCTGGGCGCGCAACGTGTACCGGCCGGGTGGCAGTCGCGTGTAGGTGATGTCCGGCGACGCGCCGTTGTCGATCCAGCCGCGGTCGAAGCCATCCATTCGATACCGGTAGCGGATGCGCGCGGCCGGGTCGAAGTCGAATGCACCGATGCGCAGTCGCACGATGTCGGCGCCTGACGGGATGTCCAGTTTCGCGGGCAACCAGAGTGTGCCGCTGTCGCCGGTCGCGTCGAGGCCGATACGTGCGGCAAGCAATCTCACCGGCGGCGTGTAACGGGAGTCCGTGATTCGGGCCGGGTCGAACAGATTGATGCCGCGAACACCGCCGAACGCAAGCCGACCGTCGCTCAACCGGCCGACGGCACCGCCATTGAACTCCAGGTCCTGCAGCCCATCGGCAAGGCTGTAGCGGCGAACGTCGTCGGTGACGGGGTCGAGGCGAAGGATGCCGATATCGGTGCCCAGCCACAGCTCACGCCCGCTGGACTGGCCGATCGAGAAAACGGTGGGCGTGATGTTGGCACCCAGCTTGCCCGCCAGGGGATGGGTGAAGCGAATGCTGCCATCCGGGCCCTCGACGGCCCGGCTCAGGCCAGAATGCGTCCCCACCCACACCGTGCCGTCGGACGCCTGGAACACGCTGCGGACCAGGTTGCCGGCGAGGCTGTCAGGCATGTGGTCCCGGTGGCGCAGGTGGCGGATGTTGCCGGTCTTCGGATCCAGCACGTCGAGGCCGCTGCCGGTGCCGATCCAGATCCGGCCCTTGGTGTCCTCCAGCACTGCGTGGACGGTGGGGTGCGAGACCGCGCGCGGGTCACCTTGCCGCCAGGGGTACTGGGTGACGCCCGAGCCGTCGCGGCGGTAATGCAGCAAGCCGATGCGGCTGGTGCCGAGCCACAGGTCACCGTCGCGCGAGCGCACCATCGAACGCAGGCTGGGCTGGCCATGCGGCCCCAGGTCGATGGCCTCGTGCCCGCCCGAGGCCGGTTCGAAACGCAACAGGCCGTGGGTCGTGGCCAACCAGAGCCGACCATGGCCCGCGTCCTCCATGTCCATCACCCTGCGGATGTCGCGCTCCGTCCGCGGGCGATCGGGCAACTGCGGCGTCCAGTCGGTGAATTGGTCCGCGTCGGTTGCGTAGCGCAGCAGGCGCCCATCGTCGGTTCCCATCCACAAGACGCCAGGCGCGGACTCGTGGACAGCGCGAATGCTGTCGTCCGCGGCCGCGCTGCCCTTGCGCTTGCCGTCCAGTTCCAGCACATAGGGGAACCGGGAGCCCTTGGGGTCGGTGACCGAAACGCCCCTGAACCAACCGCCCACCCACAACATGCCGCTGCGGTCCACCATCAACGCGGTGATCTGGTCCTCCGGCAGGCTGGCGGGTATCGAGGCGTTTTCCTCGATCGTTACGACCGAGCCCGTCTGCGGATCCAGGCGGCGCAAACCGTGGTTGCCGATGGCAAACCAGAGCCGCCGGTCGGGCGCTTCGATGATCGATCGAACCTCTCCCTCCGTCTGCCCGTCCCCGGCGGGCCAGGTACGCAGGATTTCACGGCCATTGGAATGCAGTCGGTATAGCCCGTCGGCACGCCCAACCCACAATTGCCCTTGCCGGTCGAACGCCAGTCCGGTCACTGCAACGGCCGGGCCCACGCGAATCGGCTGCCCGCCCACCCCGATGCGATACAGGCCCGCGACGCTGCCGTACCAGAGCGTGCCGTGGGCGTCTGCCACGAGGTGTTGGGGGGCAATCTCGCCCCCAACAGGGTCGGGCAACCGAAGGATTCGAAGGCGCTGGCCAGTGGTGGGGTCCAGTGTCTCCAGGCCGGCCGCGGTGGCCACCCAGAGCCGGCCCTGATGCGGCAGCACGGCCACCACGCGTTGGCGCGGCCCCTGGGACGTGGGGCCGGCGTCGTACCGCTGCACGGCGCCGGTTCCCAGATCCAGTCGCGCGACATAATGCGACTGTGTGCCGATCCACAGTGCCTGGGCGCCGTCGAGGGCGAGTGCGGTGACAAAACCGTCCGGCAGGCTCGCGGGGTTCTGTGGATCATGGCGATAGGGAATGAAGCGCTGGCCGTCATAGCGGTGCAACCCGCCCTGGGTGCCCACCCAGATGAACCCCTGCGGGTCCTGCGCCAGGGCCGTTACCGTGTTCTGGACCAGGCCGCGCCCACTGCCCAATGACTGAAAGTAGAACTCGCGCGTGGCAGCCACCGCGTGCGGCGGGTGGGCCGGCACCAGCAAGGCCAGGGCCAACAGGCCACGGCCGAGGGCTTTGCGAATCGAAGAGGGCGGCACGGCACCGAGTGCGGATAGGCAACGCAGCCAGTGTAGGCAGCCTGTGAAGGCACCACAACCAATGCGGGCCACCCCGGCGCCGATCCCCGGGTTGATACACTGGCGTCCCCCAGACGTGGTGATGCGCGTGGCCGACACCGAACTTCCCTCCAGCAGTGCCGTAGACGCGGAAATCCGCCGCCTTTCGTTGGCCATGTCCGCGTCCGAGCTGCATGGCGCGCTGTGTGGTTGGCTGGCCGGGGGCGGTGCGACGGACGGCGATTGGCTGTCGAAGGTGTTGGTGGACGCCTCGTTGGCAACGCCCGAAGCGCAGTCACCGCTCGACCAGCTCCGACAGGCCAGCGTGGCCCAGTTGGGCGACCGCAGTTTCGGATTCGAATTGTTGCTGCCGGAGGCTGATGCACCGTTGATGGTTCGCAGCGGTGCACTCTTCGACTGGTGCCGTGGGTTCCTCGGCGGGTTCGGCCTGGCGGCGGGTGGCAATCCGCGGTTGTCGGAGGAAGGCAGTGAGGCGCTTGGGGACATCGCCAAGCTCGCCGCTGCGCAACCGCAGGAAGAGGGCGATGACGAGGACGAGGCCGCGCTGGCCGAGATCGAGGAATTCGTGCGGGTCGCGACCCTGCTGCTGCATGGGGACTGCGTGCTGGCTGCGCAGCACCGGGCTCGCCTGAACTGAGGCAACGTCGCGATGGCCAGTCCCACCGGCATCCCTGCCGCCAACTACGCGCGTCGTCGCAAGCAACTGATGCGCATGGCGGGCAATGACGCGATCCTCGTCCTGCCGGCTGCCGCGGAACGGATTCGCAGCCGGGACACCCATTACCCGTACCGGCAGGACTCCGACCTGTGGTACCTGACCGGCTTTCCCGAGCCGGAGGCCGTGCTGGTTCTGGTGCCAGGCCGCAAGCACGGGGAGGCCCTGCTGTTCTGCCGCGAGCGGCATCCCGAGCGTGAAGGCTGGGATGGGCCCCGCTTCGGCCCGGAAGGCGCCGTCGAGGCATTCGGGCTGGATGATGCGTACCCCATCAGCGACATCGACGACATCCTGCCGGGGCTGCTGGAAGGGCGCAGTCGCGTGTATTACCACTTCGGCCGGGACGCCGAGTTCGACCTCAAGCTGATCGGCTGGGTCAACCGCGTGCGCGCGATGATGAAGATGGGCGACCGCCCGCCGCACGAATTCCTGGAACTCGGCCACCTGCTCGACGAGATGCGCCTGTTCAAGGACCGGGACGAGTTGAAGCTGATGCAACGCGCCGCCGACATCTCGGTGCTGGCGCACGAGGCGGCGATGCGCGCGGTGCGCCCGGGCGTGCATGAGTACATGTTGCAGGCCGAGCTGGAGAGGCAGTTCCGCCTGCATGACGCGCAACCGGCGTACGGCAGCATCGTCGGCGCAGGTGCCAACGCGTGCGTGCTGCACTACCACGCCAACAACGCGCCGGTGCGCGATGGCGACCTCGTGCTGATCGATGCCGGTGCCGAATACCGCGGCTATGCAGCCGACATCACCCGCACCTTTCCGGCCAGTGGGCGGTTCACCGCGCCGCAGCGTGCCCTGCACGACCTGGTGGTGCAGGCGCAGGCCGCCGCCATGGTACATGCGCGTCCCGGCACGCCGTACGAGGCCGGGCACAATGCGGCGGTGGAGACGTTGACCGAGGGTCTGCTACGGCTTGGCCTGCTCAAGGGCAAGCTCGAGAAGAACATCGCCGAAGGTCACTACCGCCGCTACTACCGGCACAAGACGGGCCACTGGCTCGGTCTGGACGTGCACGACGTCGGCGAATACCGCTTTGATGGCGAGTCGCGCCTGCTGGAACCCGGCATGGTGTTCACCATCGAGCCCGGCCTGTACGTCCCCGTCGATGACACCACCGTGGACGCGAAATGGCGGGGTATCGGCATCCGCATCGAGGACGACGTACTGGTCACGCGGGACGGGCACAAGGTGCTGACCGACCGGCTGGTGCGTGAGTCCGGCGATATCGAGGCGTTCATGGCCGACGCCCGCGCGGCAGCATAGGCGCCGCGCGGTCCCTGCTCCTGCCCCTGCTGGAGGGGCGCGGGGCATGACGCGAGATGCAGGAAGGCCCGCGGGGAACCGCGGGCCTTTTTTCCGGGGCGACGAGGCCGACGTCAGGCCGAAGCGAAGCCCTCGCGCGTGAGGTTGAC
>CBFGOS010000051.1:0-10882 GCA_965650425.1 uncultured Lysobacter sp.
CGGTAAGGGCGTGGTGATCGCAAAGGACACCCCGAACTTCATCGGCAACCGCATCGGCGTGTTCTCGATGTTGGCGGCCATGCACCACACCGAGCAGATGGGGCTGGGCTTTGACACCGTCGATGCGCTGACGGGGCCGGCCATCGGCCGCCCGAAGTCGGCCACCTACCGCACCGCGGACGTGGTCGGCCTGGACACCATGGCCCACGTCATCAAGACCATGGCCGACACGCTGCCTGAAGACCCGTGGCATGCCTACTTCAAGGCCCCCAAGTGGCTCTCGGCGCTGATCGAGAAGGGCGCGCTGGGCCAGAAGAGCGGCGCGGGCGTGTACACCAAGCGCGGCAAGGACATCCTGGTGCTGGACCTGCAGGCGCAGGATTACCGCGCCCAGGCCGGCGAACTGGATGCCGAGGTCGCCGCCCTGCTGAAGGAGCGCGATCCGGCAAAGAAGTTCGCCGCGCTGCGCGCCAGCGAGCACCCACAGGCGAAGTTCCTGTGGGCCTGCTTCCGCGACACCTTCCACTACAGCGCCTTCCACCTGGAGTCGATTGCCGACACGGCGCGTGACGTGGACTTTGCCATGCGCTGGGGCTACGGCTGGTCGATGGGCCCGTTCGAGAGCTGGCAGGCCGCCGGCTGGAAGCAGGTCGCTGACTGGATTGCCGAGGACATCGTCAAGGGCGAGGCCATGAGCAATGCCCCGTTGCCCAACTGGGTGTTCGATGGCCGCGAAGGCGTGCACGGCACTTCGGGCAGCTACAGCCCGGGCCGCAACGCCATGGTCGCGCGGTCGGCCAACCCGGTCTACCAGCGCCAGCGCTTCCCCGATCCGCTGCTCGGCGAGAAGTTCTCACAGGGCGTCACGGTGTTCGAGAACGAAGGCGTGCGCCTGTGGGCCGACGACGGCGACGACATCGCCGTGGTCAGCTTCAAGACCAAGATGCATACCGTGTCCGACCAGGTGCTGGACGGTCTGCAGCAGGCGATTGCCATCGCCGAGCAGAAGTTCAAGGGTCTGGTGATCTGGCAGCCGAAGGAGCCGTTCTCGGCGGGTGCCGACCTCGCGGGTGCGCTGGGCTTGTTGCAGGCGGGCAAGGTGGCCGAGTTCGAGGCGATGGTCGCCAACTTCCAGGAGACCAGCCAGCGGATCAAGTATGCGCAGGTGCCGGTGGTGGCCGCGGTGCGCGGCATGGCGCTGGGCGGCGGCTGTGAGTTCCAGATGCATTCGGCCCGTACCGTGTTCGCGCTCGAGAGCTACATCGGCCTCGTCGAAGCCGGCGTCGGCCTGCTGCCGGCCGGCGGTGGCCTGAAGGAGTTCGCGGTGCGTGCCTCCGATAAGGCCGGCCCGAACGGGGACGTGTTCGCCGAGCTGAAGACCGCGTTTGAAAGCGTGGCAATGGGCAAGGTGTCGGCTTCGGCCTTCGAGGCGAAGAACCTGAAGCTGGCCCGCGACAACGACGTGGTGGTGTTCAACGCCCACGAGCTGCTGTACGTCGCCAAGCAGCAGGCCCGCGCCTTGGCCGAATCCGGCTACCGCCCGCCCCTGCCCGCCCGCGCCATCCGCGTGGCCGGCGATGTCGGCATCGCGACCTTCAAGATGCTGCTGGTGAACATGCTGGAAGGCCGCTTCATCTCGCCGCACGACTACGAGATCGCCACCCGCATTGCCACCGTCGTCTGCGGCGGCGAAGTCGACCGGGGCGCTGTCGTCGACGAGGCGTGGCTGCTCAAGCTCGAGCGCGAGCACTTCGTGGCCCTGGCGCAGATGCCCAAGACCCAGGAGCGCATCGCCCACATGCTCAAGACCGGCAAGCCGCTGCGTAACTGAGCGACGACGACACAGGACACACAGACATGATCAAGCAAGTTCAAGACGCCTATATCGTCGCCGCCACCCGCACCCCGGTGGGCAAGGCCCCGCGTGGCGTGTTCCGCAACACCCGCCCGGATGAGATGCTCGCGCACGTCCTCAAGTCGGTGGTCGCGCAGGCGCCCGGCATTGACGTCAATCGCATCGATGACGCGATCATCGGCTGCGCCATGCCCGAAGGCGAGCAAGGCATGAACGTGGCGCGCATCGGTGCGCTGCTGGCCGGCCTGCCCAACACCATTGCGGCGCAGACCATCAACCGCTTCTGCTCCTCGGGCCTACAGGCCGTGGCGATCGCCGCCGACCAGATCCGCCTGGGCCATGCCGACCTGATGCTGGCCGGCGGTACCGAGTCGATGTCCATGGTGCCGATGATGGGCAACAAGGTCGCGCTCAGCCCGCAGGTGTTCGCCCGGGACGAGAACGTGGCGATTGCCTATGGCATGGGCATCACCGCCGAGAAGGTGGCCGAGGAATGGAAGATCTCACGCGAGGACCAGGATGCCTTCGCCCTCGCCTCGCACCAGAAAGCCATCGCCGCTATCCAGGCCGGCGAGTTCAGGGCCGAGATCTCGCCCTATGAGGTGATCTCGCGCATTCCCGACCTGGCCGGCAACGCCATCCGGGTGAAGAAGGCGCTGGTCGAATTGGATGAAGGCCCGCGTGCCGATTCGTCGATCGAGGGGCTGGCCAAGCTGAAGCCGGTGTTCCGCAACGGCATGTTTGGCGGCAGCGTCACGGCGGGTAACAGCTCGCAGATGTCCGACGGTGCAGGTGCCGTGCTGCTCGCCTCCGAGCAGGCCATCAAGGACTACGGGCTGACGCCACTGGCCCGCTTCGTCAGTTTCTCGGTCGCGGGCGTGCGCCCGGAAGTGATGGGCATCGGCCCCATCGCGGCGATCCCGAAGGCACTGAAGCAGGCCGGTCTGACGCAGGATCAGCTGGACTGGATCGAGCTCAACGAGGCGTTTGCCGCGCAGGCCCTGGCGGTGATCCGCGACTGCGGTCTGGATCCGGGCAAGGTCAACCCATTGGGCGGCGCGATTGCCTTGGGCCACCCGCTGGGTGCCACCGGAGCGGTCCGCACGGCCACGATCGTGCATGGTCTGCGCCGCCGCCAGCAGAAGTACGGCATGGTGACGATGTGCATCGGCACCGGCATGGGTGCGGCCGGGATCTTCGAGTCGCTCTGACGGCACTCCGAAGACGCAACCTCAACGACGGCGCCCTCGCGGCGCCGTCGGCGTATTACAGACTTGCGTGGCGTTCCCGCCAGTCCTTCCAGCCATCGCGGGCTTCTGCCCACCAATAGCTCAGCTGCGCGCCAAGGAAGCCTGCGGGCTTCAGCGCCGACACGAGGCCGTAGTCCGAAAAATCCCTCCAACGTGTGTCGCCCTCCGCGATGGCCGACGCCACCACCTCACCGGCATACGTCGTGGGCGCGACCCCATGTCCACCAAAGGCCTGTGCAAGCCACAGCCCGGGCGCGACCTCGCCGATCTGCGGCATCTGGTGACGGGCGTAGCTCATCAGCCCAGACCAAGCATGGTCGACGCGGATGCCATCAAGTTGTGGGAACACCTTCAGCATGTCGCGTCGAAGCAGCCGCTCCACGGCCGACGCCGAGCGGTCGAGGATGGATATCCGTCCGCCCCACAGCAGGCGCGTGTCGGGCAACGGTCGGTAATAGTCGAACGCGAACCGGGTGTCGTACACCGCTGCGTCGGTCTGAAGGACGTCGCGCAGCCGGTCGCCCAGCGGTTCGGTCACCATGACGTAGGTTGCGATCGGCAACACCGCGGCGTCCACGCGGCGCACCAGGCCTGCAAGGTAGCCACCGCAAGCCAGCACGACATGCCGCGCCCGCACCGGACCCTGGGGCGTTTCGACCTGCCAGCCCCCTCCAGCCCGTGTCAGTGCCATCGCTGGCGATGCTTCCTGGACGCGCCCCCCCTGCCGTTGGATGGCGGTCGCCAACCCCAGTGCGTACTTCAGGGGGTGGAAGTGGAAGGCGGCAGGTTCGAACAAGCCATCGTGGTAGCGCTCGGTGTATACCAGCTGCCGCAAGTCATTCTTTCCCAACCACTCCCATGTTGTGCCATAGCGCTCCGCCAACAGGCGTTGCCGCTGGCGCAGCACGTCAGGATCGCGGAACCAGTTGGCCCATATGACGCCTGCCTCGCGGTGGTCGCACGCAATGCCATGGCGGGCAATGCGGTCCCGGATCGTTTCGACGCCCTGCAACGTGCCGGCATAAAGCGCTCGCGCCCTGTCATGTCCGAGGTCACGCAGCAACGCATCCTCACCGCGGGAAAAGCCTCCGAATACGAAGCCTCCGTTGCGCCCTGAAGCGCCGTGCCCCACCTCGTGCGCTTCCAACACCACGACATCCCGACGGCCGCGTTCCAGCAGGCCCAGGGCGGTATTCAGTCCAGCGAACCCACCCCCGACGACGCAGACATCGACGTCGACCGGACCGCGAAAGGGCGGAAACTGTCGCGGATTTCTCTCGACGGTTGCGTCGTAATAGCTGACCGATGGTCTGGACATGGCGATCCCAAATGGATCAGATGGCGATGAAGGATGGGGGGACAGGCTGATGGAAATACACCACGCGGACAAGGGCTATCGTCGGCGCAGCGCGTGGACATTGATCGGCGTCCTGCTCCTGCTGGCGATCCTGCTGTGGCACCTCAATGCCTGGCTTCAGGGCCTCGATGTCCAGCTCTCGAATTCGGACCCCGCGTCGGCGAAGCATTGGTTGAGGGCATTGATGGCGGCATTGGGCTTTGCCCTGGCCATTCCCGCCGCGGCCCTCGGTGCGTCGCTCTACCGGCTGGCCCGGGCATCACGAATCCAAGGGCGCTTCCCCCCTCGGGAGTTCAAGACGTTGCGCGACGTCCGAGTGCTCAGGGATGCGACCGCGCGGCAATGGGCGCGGCGCGTGGAAGTCTCAGGAACCGTGGCGTTCGGCCTGGCCAGCGTTCTGGTCGGCTGGGCCCTGTGGGTACTGTGGTACTTCCGCTGACCTCAAACGATCAACATCAATCCGGTTCCATCCGCGTCGAGGCTCACGCCCGGCCGCCCCGCCCCGGGAATGGAATCACGGTGGAAGCGCCGCCGGTAATGTCGAAGCTAGGCGCCATCGGGGTGAATTCCGGCACGGCCGCGCGCAACAACTCGCCAAGCATCGGGTTGTCGTAGTCGCGGCTCGCCTCACGCAGTGCGCCCAGCGCCTTGCGCACTTGGGCGACAGGCACGTCCCGCGGCTCTGCCAGCAGAATCTTGGGATGCGACGTGGCGCGATAGCGCTCATCCGCATGGAACAACGTCTCGTGCAGCTTTTCGCCAGGACGCAAGCCGGTATAGGTGATCGCGATATCCCGCCCCGGTTGCTTTCCTGCCAGCCGGATCATCTGCTCGGCCAGCACCCGGATCGCGACGGGCTCACCCATGTCCAGGGTGTAGATTGCCTCATGGGTGCCCATGGCCGACGCCTGCAGGATCAGGACGCACGCCTCGGAAATGGTCATGAAGAATCGGGTGACGTCCGGGTCCGTCACCGTCACCGGCCCCCCGCGGCGGATCTGTTCGCGGAACAGCGGAACCACGCTGCCGGCCGAGTCGAGGACATTCCCAAAGCGTACGGTGACGCAGCGGGTGGGCTGTGCGTGGGCCAACGCGAGCGCGGTCATTTCCGCCAGGCGTTTGGTCGCGCCGAGGACATTGACCGGATCAACGGCCTTGTCCGTGGAGATGAGCACGAATGTCCCGACACCCGCCTCAACGCTGGCGGCGGCGACGGTTTCAGTCGTCAACACATTGTTGCGCACGGCTTCGCGCATCTGCCCTTCCAGCAGCGGCACCTGCTTGTACGCAGCGGCATGGAAGACCGTATCGGGGCGGACCAGGTTCATCGCGTGGCGCATCACCGCGGGGTCACCGCAATCGCCGAGGATCGGAATCAACTCCACGTCGGGGAAATCACGGCGCAAGGCGGCATGTGCGGTGATCAACGCCAGTTCGTTGATTTCGACCAGCGCGATTCTCCGGGAGCCATGCCGCGCACATTGCCGGCACAACTCGGACCCGATCGAACCCCCGGCTCCGGTGACCAGCACATAGCGGCCGCCCAGCCATTCGCGGATTGCGCGCCAATCCGGATTGACCGGTTGGCGGCCCAGCAGGTCCTCGATGGCGACTTCCTTCAGCTGACCGGGTAGCGATCGCCCTTCCAGGACGTCGTGCAGGTTGGGGACCATTCGGAACGGGATCCCGGACTTCTCGCATTCGGCCACGACACGTTGCACCGTTGATGCATCGGCAGAGGGAATCGCGATCACCAGAAGGCGCGCAGCGGTTTCGCGGGCAATGCGGACCACTTCATCCAGTCGCCCCAATACCGGGACACCATGGACCACCGTTCCCCGCAGTCGGGCGGCATCGTCCAGAAAACCGACCGGGTGGTAATGACCCGACCGTCGCAGGTCGCGCACGAGGGCTTCGCCCGCCTGCCCGGCCCCCAGCACCAAGGTGCGCACGGCATCCTGACGCAGGGCCCGCTCGCTGCTCTGGTCCTTCCAGCTCCTGAAGAGGATCCGGGGCGTTCCCAGCATGCCGGTCAGCGCCAGCGGATAGAGCAGCAACGCGGCCCGGGAAATCAATTGGCCACGGTTGTACAGGAACAGTGTTACGCCGATGGCCACCAGGCCCAGCACCGACGCCTTCACGATATTCACGAGGTCCGGCAGGCTGGCAAAGCGCCACAACCCTCGGTACAGGCCCACCTGCCAGAACACGAGGGCTTGGGCCAGCAGGACCAGGGCGATCTCGGTGGACCACAGCGGCATCGACAAGGGCTCGGCCATCGTTGCGTACCGCAGCCGATGAAGCACCTGCCAGACCAGCCACACCATCGCCAGATCGTGTGCCACCACCGCCAGTCGCGGTGCCCATCCTGCCCAACGATCACGCCACGCGCTCATGCGCTGTTCCTGCTCCTGACGACGGAATGTTGTGCCCGGGCCCACTCTTGAAGCACGAACCACAGAACGGCGCCAAGCGTATACCAGCCAGCGACGATGGAGATGATGAAAATGTCTGATTGTGACGATGTCAGCAACGCAACCGCGCACGCGAGCAGCGTCCACCCCAGGAATCCCATGGTTACCCGCCCATGGCCCGCCGTGCGCGCGACGCGCTGGTAGGCGTGCAGGACGTGAGGCGTCCACCACCGTTCCCGACGCAGAATGCGCCCCGATAGTGTCAACGCGGTGTCTACGAGGAACGCGGAGAGCGGCAACGCAAGCAGCAAGACCGAGGCACGGGCCGGGGCCGACTCCAGCACCCGACTGGCCGCCACGGCGGTCAGGCAACCCAAGGTGAAGCCAATGGCGCCGCTGCCCACGTCGCCCATGAATACCCTGGCCCGTGGGAAGTTGTAGGGTACAAAGGCCCAGGTCGCTGCCGCGGTGGCCAATCCCAAGGCCATCCAGGCGCCAGACAGGGCCAACGAGAGGAAGGCAGCCACCACCACCGCTTGCGTGGCTGCGATGCCGTTGATTCCATCCATGAAGTTCCAGACATTCGTCAGGACCACCGGCGCAACGAACGCCAGGGTCGCCAGTCCCGGGTGCTTCGTCTGGAACCACACCGCCACCGCGAAGACCCCTGCCGCCAGGACGTGCATCAACATCCGTGCCGGCGCCGGAAGCGGGGAATGGTCATCCGCCCAACCGATGGCCGCGACCAGACCGAGCCCTGCCAGGAACGGCATGACCAGGCCAAGTTGGCCACTGCCATGGCTCCCTTGCCCAACCACCAGACTGACGCCCACCACGGCCACCGCGACCACGATGGCGACGCCACCACCGCGCGGCGTCGGCATGGCGTGGCTACGGCGATCACCGGGTTGGTCCAGCAGGGCGTGGGCGTGGGCGTACCGAATGGCGAGCGCCGTACCAATCGTGCCGATCAACCATGCCGCCAGGACGGCATAAAGCATGGGTCACACCACCGCGTAATTGAGGAGGGGCTTCACTGATCCCCACTCCTTGCAGCTGGGGCACTGCCAATGGTGGCTACGGGCTCCGAAGCCACAGCGGTTGCAGCGATAACTTGGGTTGCGAACCAACAACTGATCGGTGATGTGCTTCAGGTCGTTCAAGGTCGCCGTGGGGTCTGCCCCCTCGGCCAAGGACAGATCGATCAATGCCGCTTCGCCGCGCACGGAGGGCCTGTCCTTCAACTGCTGCGCCAGGTAGGCACGCGCGGCGGGCACGCCGTCGTCGGCCTCCACCATCCTTGTCAACGCCAGTACCGGCGAAATGCCGCGGTAATGCTCTGTCATCTCGGCCAGGAACTTGCGCGCACCCGGGGTATCCCCTACCCGCTCGTAGCATGCGAGGAGCGAGGGCAAGATGTCCGGCAGGTAGTCGGGATCGACGCGTGCCGCCCGTTCAAAGGCCCGAATGGCGCCAGGATCGTTTCCGCTCTCGGTTTCGATCCGCCCCTCGATCATGCCCGCACGCACGGAGTTCGCGTCGGCTTCGTAGGCACGCGTGACGGCCGCCCGGGCGGCGGCCATGTCGCCTGCCGAGCGGTGGCGCTCAGCGATTTCACACTCGAACTGGGCCACCAGTTTGCCCATGGACTCGCCAGTGGCGGCTTCGTACTGCCTGGCGTTCTCAATGGCCTTGTCCCAATCCCGCTCGGCCTGGTAGATGCCGATCAGGTGGCGCAAGGCCAACGGCGCGCGGGCGTCCAGCGCGGCCAGATCGCCAAATACGGTTTCCGCGCGATCGAGCAGACCGGCGCGCATGTAGTCCTCGCCCAGGGCCAGCAGTGCCTGGATCTTCTGCGCATCGTTCAATCCCGGGCGCTGTGCGAGGGCCTGGTGCAGGCGAATCGCGCGGTCGACTTCGCCGCGGCGACGGAAAAGATGCCCCAGGGCGACCTGGGTCTCGAACGTGTCCTTGTCTAGTTCCGCGATATGCAGGAACAGGTCGATGGCCTTGTCCGGCTGCTCGTTGAGCAGGTAGTTCAGTCCGCGAAAATACGTGGTCGACAGCCGGCTGATCTGGGTATTGCTGTGGCGCTCGCCGCCACGGCGGCCGATCACCCAACCACTTGCGGCCGCCAAGGGCAGCAACAGGAAGAACCAGAACCACTCGCTGATGAACGCCATTATCAGGTCTCGGGGGAAGGGGGGATGACCGGCGTCGTGCGCGTCGCGCGCGACAGACGACGGCGGAGCGGCATGACGACGCCCAACGTGACGGCAAGGCCTCCGGCCAGTACGCCAAGCAGCAGGGCAACGATCAATGCAACGCCCAAGGTGGTCGGCACCGACCAGAAGCCAACGTCCACCAGCGCCGCCTGGCGGTTCAGCGCGCCCAATGTCGCGCCGACCAGCAGGCAAGCCATGGCCACCAGGATTCGAATCAATCGCATGCCGGGCTCCGTGGCGTGGACAGTCAGGCTAGCTTATCCGACCTGACGGACCTCATTCAGCCAGCGGCGGCGCCATCCCGCGCCAAGGCCCCTGCCTCAGGCCTGTTCGTCCAGCGGCACGACGTCGCTGACGCGCTCGCGCAGCTCCTTGCCAGGCTTGAAGTGCGGGACATGCTTGCCCGGCAACGCGACCGACTCACCCGTCTTCGGGTTGCGGCCCAGGCGCGGCGGGCGGTAATGCAGGGAGAAGCTGCCGAAGCCACGGATCTCGATCCGCTCTCCGGACGACAGCGAGCCGCCCATCATCTCCAGCAACGCCTTCACCGCCAGATCCACGTCATCACCCTTCAGGTGTGCCTGACGCTGCGACAGGATCTCGATCAGTTCGGACTTGGTCATGGAGTCTACGGTGCTCGCAGGGTTGGAACGGCCTACATGCGGAAGAAGGCCCAAACGAGGTCGGGCCGTCTCCGGTACAACTCAGGGCTGATTACTCGCCCTTGCTCAGCTGCTCGCGCAGCAGTGCGCCCAGCTTGGTGGTGCCGCTCGAAGCCTCGGCGGACTGGCGGTTGTAATCGGCCATTGCCTCGGCCTCTTCCGCGTAGTCCTTGGCCTTGATCGACAGCTGCATGGTGCGGCCCTTGCGGTCGTTGCCGATGATCTTGGCTTCGACTTCCTGGCCGACCTTCAGGTGCTGCGAGGCGTCGTCGATGCGCTCGCGGGCGATGTCGCGGGCGGCGATGTAGCCCTCGATGCCGCCTTCCAGCTCGACGGTGGCGCCCTTGGCGTCAACTTCCTTCACCACGCCCTTGACGATCGAGCCCTTGGCGTTGGAAGCAACGAAGTGGCCCATCGGGTCCTGCTCCAGCTGCTTGATGCCCAGGCTGATGCGCTCGCGTTCCGGGTCAACGGCCAGCACCACGGCTTCCAGCGTGTCGCCCTTCTTGTAGTTGCGGACGACGTCTTCGCCAGTGGTGTTCCAGCTGATGTCCGACAGGTGCACCAGGCCGTCGATGCCACCGTCCAGGCCGATGAAGATGCCGAAGTCGGTGATCGACTTGATCTGGCCTTCCACCTTGTCGCCCTTCTTGTGCAGCACGGAGAAGGTTTCCCACGGGTTGCTGGTGACCTGCTTCATGCCCAGCGAGATGCGGCGACGCTCCTCGTCCACGTCCAGGACCATGACCTGAACCTCGTCGCCGACCTGCACGATCTTGGACGGGTTGACGTTCTTGTTGGTCCAATCCATCTCGGACACGTGCACCAGGCCCTCGACGCCCGGCTCGATCTCAACGAACGCACCGTAATCGGTGACGTTGGAGACCTTGCCGAACACGCGGGTGTTGGCCGGGTAGCGACGGGCGATGTTGTCCCACGGATCCTCGCCCAGCTGCTTCAGGCCCAGGCTGACGCGGTTGCGCTCGCGGTCGTACTTCAGCACGCGGACGTCGAGCTCGGCGCCCACTTCAACGACTTCGGACGGATGGCGCACGCGCTTCCAGGCCATGTCGGTGATGTGCAGCAGGCCGTCGATGCCGCCGAGGTCGACGAACGCGC
>CBFGOS010000052.1:0-10775 GCA_965650425.1 uncultured Lysobacter sp.
GCGCCTTCTTGCCTTCCAGGCCACGCAGGTAGTACAGCTTGCCGGCGCGGACCTTACCGCGGCGCTTGACCTCAACCGACTCGATGGTCGGGCTGTGGGTCTGGAAGACGCGCTCGACGCCGAAGCCGTGCGAGATCTTGCGCACGGTGAACGACGAGTTCAGGCCGCCGTTCTTGATGGCGATGACCACGCCCTCGTAAGCCTGCACGCGCTCACGGTTGCCTTCCTTCACCTTGACGTTGACGACAACGGTGTCGCCCTGGGCGAAGTCGGGCAGCTTGCGCTGGATCTGTTCGGCTTCAAAGGTCTGCAGCAGCGTGTGGATCGAGGGCTTGTTCATGGTCCGGCCTGTTGGATTCGTTGTAGCGCGAGTGCACGTGGACCCGCGTCTGGCATGTGGATGGAGCTTGTGGGTGACGCAAGGGTGTAGCTAAGCCGCGCATTATAGCGGCGTTTTTCTTTTGCTGGCTAGTAGTTAGCCTGCCGTGGGCGGTTCCGGCAATCCGGGGGCCGCATCAGCAGCCTTTGTCCCGGGGGCGGTCTCGCCTGCGGTGGGCTTGGCCTGGGAGGCCAGCGGGCCCGTCGCGCCAGTCTCAACAAAGGCAGAGACACGCCCTGCTGTCACCTGCGTCGCACGGAAGGCCTCCAGCAATTTGCGGTCCCCCTTGGACAGGGCAGCCTCGTCCAACAGGTCCGGGCGACGCAGCCAAGTACGGCCCAGCGACTGCTGGCGGCGCCATTTGGCGATCTCGGCGTGGTTGCCCGAGAGCAGCACCGGCGGGACGGCCCCGAGCTCATGCTCAACCGGGCGGGTGAAATGGGGGCAATCCAGCAACCCATCCTCGAAACTGTCCTGCACCGCCGACTCTGCGTCGTTCAGCGCCCCCTCCTGCAGCCGTGCCACGGCGTCGAGCACCACGGCCGCCGCCAGCTCGCCGCCGGAGAGCACGTAGTCGCCGATGGAGATTTCTTCGTCGACCTCGGCCTGCAGGAAGCGCTCGTCCACGCCTTCGTAGCGGCCACAAAGCAGCACCAGCCGCGGCTGGGCGGCCAGTTCCCGCACCTTGGCCTGGGTCAACGGCGCGCCTTGGGGGCTCATGTAGACCACGCGTGCCGGAGTGGGATCAGCGGCCCGTACGTCCGCCAGGCAGGCGCGCAGCGGGTCGATCATCATCACCATGCCGGGGCCGCCGCCGAAGGGGCGGTCGTCCACGCGGCGGTAATTGCCTTCTGCGTAATCGCGCGGGTTCCAGCCGTGCACTGACAGCAGGCCACGCTCCCCTGCCCGCCCCACCACGCCAAACGCAGCGCATTGGGCGACGAACTCGGGGAACAGGCTGATGATGTCAAAACGCATGGCGTGCAAACTCCTTGCGGGTCCTGTCAGGCGGTAAGGACTGTCGAGCGGAAAGACTGTCGGCGCCGCGTCATTCCGCCATCGGCGGCACGACCAGACGCGCACCGGGCCGCGTCAGAAGTCCGGATCCCAGTCGACGGTGATCACGCCGGAGTCGAAATCGATACCGGTGACGAACTGCGGCTGCACGAAGGGGATCATGCGCTCGCGCTCGTCGTCGCGGACCACCACCACGTCGTTGGCCCCGGTGGAGAACAGGTGCGAGACCGTGCCCAGCGCCACGCCTTCGGTGGTGACCACGCGCAGGCCTTCCAGGTCGACCCAGTAGTACTCGCCCGGCTTGGGCGGCGGCAGCGCGGAACGGGGCACGAGGATCTCGGTGCCACGGAGGGCCTCGGCGGCATCGCGGTCGGCCACGCCCGGGATCTGAGCCAGCACGTGCTTGCCGGTGTCCCGGCCACGGATGCCGGACACGACGTCCTGGGTGCCCTGCGGCGAGCGCAGCACCCAAGGCTGGTAGCGAAAGATGGTCTCGCGGGGATCGGTCCAGGACTCGATTTTCACGTCCCCACGTAAACCAAGGGCGCCAATCATCCTGCCTAGCAGGATGTGGCGCCCGGGGTCTTTGATCGCCATGGCTACGCGCTCGGGCGCAGCCGGGGGATCAGGCCGAGGCAGCGGCCTTGGCCGCTTCCTTGTACAGCGTGGCGACCTTGTCGGTCAGCTGCGCGCCGTTGGCCACCCAATGCTTCACGCGCTCGACGTTCAGCTCGACGCGCTTCTCGTTGCCCTGGGCAACCGGGTTGTAGAAACCGACGCGCTCGATGTTGCGGCCGTCGCGGGCGCTGCGGCTGTCGGTCACGATGATGTGGTAGAACGGACGCTTCTTGGCGCCGCCGCGGGTCAGTCGAATCTTGACCATGAGGTTGCTCTCTGTGTTGCCCAGCTGCCGGGATGGCAGGGTAAGCCGGCGATTATAGAGGAAATTGTCGCAGTGCGGCAACGCCCGTTCAGCGGAACGGCATCGGCCCGCGACCGCCCATCATGCCCTTCATGCCGCGCATGAGCCCCTTCATGCCGCCGCCGGCCAGCTTGCTCATCATCTTTTCCATCTGCTGGAACTGCTTCATGAGCTTGTTGACGTCGGCCGGGGTCATGCCGGCGCCCTTTGCGATGCGCGCGCGGCGACTGCCGTTGAGCAGGCCCGGGTTGCGGCGCTCCTTCTTCGTCATCGAGTTGATGATGGCGATCATGCGCGGCACTTCCTTGCCGGTGACCTGGCTCTTCACCTCGTCGGGGATCTTGCCCATGCCCGGCAGCTTGTCCATCAGGCCGCTGATGCCGCCCATGTTCTGCATCTGCTCGAGCTGGTCGCGCATGTCGTTGAGGTCGAACTTCTTGCCCTTGGCGACCTTCTCGGCGAGCTTCTGCGCCTTGTCCTTGTCGACCTGCTGCTCCACCTGCTCGACCAGCGACAGCACGTCGCCCATGTCGAGGATGCGGCTGGCGATGCGGTCGGGGTGGAACACGTCCAGGCCGTCGGGCTTCTCGCCCACGCCAATGAACTTGATCGGACGCTGGGTGATGTAGCGCACCGACAGCGCCGCGCCGCCGCGGGCGTCACCGTCGGTCTTGGTCAGCACCACGCCGGTCAGCGGCAGCGCCTCGCCGAAGTGCTTGGCGGTGACGGCGGCGTCCTGGCCGGTCATCGAGTCGACCACGAACAGGGTCTCGACCGGGTTGACCGCGGCGTGCAGCGCCTTGATCTCGGCCATCATCGCGTCGTCGATGCTGGTGCGGCCGGCGGTGTCGACCAGCAGCACGTCGACGTAGGACTTGCGGGCATCGTCGATCGCCGCCTTGACGATGGCTTCCGGCTTCTGGTCGGCGGACGACGGGAAGAACAGCACGTCCACCTGCTGCGCCAGCGTCTTCAGCTGTTCGATGGCGGCCGGGCGGTACACGTCGGCCGACACCACCATCACCTTCTTCTTGCGCTTTTCCTTGAGGTGCTTGGCCAGCTTGGCGACGGTGGTGGTCTTGCCCGCGCCCTGCAGGCCGGCCATCAGGATGACCGCCGGCGCCGGCACGTTGAGGTTCAGGTCGGCGGCCTGCGAGCCCATCACCGCGGTCATTTCGTCGCGGACAATCTTGATCAGCGCCTGGCCCGGGGTCAGCGACTTGAGCACTTCCTGGCCGACCGCGCGCACCTTGATGCGCTCGATCAGTGCCTGCACCACCGGCAGGGCCACGTCGGCCTCCAGCAGGGCGATGCGGACCTCGCGCAGGGACTCGCGGATGTTCTCCTCGGTCAGGCGGCCGCGGCCGCGCAGGCGCTCGATGGTGCCGGACAGGCGCTGGGTGAGGGATTCGAACATTCGCGTAAGACCTGGGGTGGGGAAACAGCGGACTGCCAAGTATAGCGGTTGACCTCTGTCAGCCGGGCTGGCGGGCAAACGCGCTAGACTCGCCGCGACCGCACGAAGGAATGAGGCGACATGCGTTTCACACGGGCCCTGGCCATCCTGGTGGCGCTGGCCGGGTGGCTGCCGGGGGCCGGAATGGCCGCCCAGGCGCGCATCGCGGTGGCCGCCAATTTTGCCGACGGTGCGCGCCAACTGGCGGCCGAGTACGCCCGGCGAAGCGGCCATCGCATCGATATCAGCACGGCCTCGACCGGCAAGCTGTACGCCCAGATCCGCAACGGCGCGCCCTTTGACGCACTGCTCGCTGCCGATGCCGCCACGCCGCGCAGGCTGGTGGCCGAAGGGCTGGCAGACGGCACCACCCTGCACGACTATGCGACCGGCCGGCTGACGCTGTGGAGCCGTGACGCGACCGCCGTGAAGGACGGCGAGGCACTGCTCCGCCGCGGCCAGGTCGATCGCATGGCCATCGCCAATCCCGACTTGGCTCCGTACGGCGCGGCGGCGCGGGACGTGCTCCGTCGCGTAGGCCGCTGGGACGCCCTCAAGCCCCGACTGGTGATGGGCGAGAACGTGGGCCAGTCCACGCAGTTCGTGGTCAGCGGGGCGGCGCCACTGGGCCTGCTGCCGCGCTCAATGGTGCGGGAGGCCCGCAAGTCCGTGGCGGGCTCCGCGTGGGACGTACCAGCATCGTGGCATGCACCCATCGTCCAGAGCGCGGTATTGCTGAAGCATGGCCGCGACAATCCCGCCGCCCGCGGCTTCCTCCAGTACCTGCGCACGGCGCCCGCACAGGCCCGCATCCGCGCGCTTGGCTACGACTGACGCGCTGATGGACGCTTCCGTCACCGACCCGGACTGGCACGCGTCTGCGTGGGCAGCCGCGACGTGGGTCACCCTGAAGCTGGCGGGCCTGACCACGGTGATCCTGCTCGTACTCGGCATGCCGCTGGCGTGGTGGCTCGCGCACACCCGCTCCGCCTGGCGGGTGCCGGTGGGGGCCGTCGTCGCGCTGCCCATGGTGCTGCCCCCGACGGTGCTCGGCTTCTACTTGCTGATCGGGCTGGCACCTGAAGGCCCCGTAGGACAGATCACGACCTCACTGGGCCTGGGCACACTTGCGTTCACCTTTGAGGGCCTGTTGCTGGCTTCGGTGCTGTACTCCCTGCCTTTCGTGGTGCATCCACTACAGGCCGGATTTGCAGGCATCCCGCCGACCGTGCTCGAAGCGGCCGCCACCCTGCGCGCCTCGCCCATGGATCGCTTCTTCAGCGTGGTGCTGCCACTGTCGCGGCCGGCCCTGGTGACGGCCACCCTGCTGGGCTTCGCACACACCGTGGGCGAATTCGGCGTGGTGTTGATGGTCGGCGGCAACATCGAGGGCGAAACGCGCGTGCTTTCGGTGCTGCTCTATGACCAGGTCGAAGGCATGGCCTATGCCGACGCGCACACGCTCGCGGCCGGCTTGCTGCTGTTCTCGTTTGCGCTGTTGCTTTTGATGCAGTGGCTGGGGCGGCGCACGGCGGTGGCCGATGGCTGACGACATCCTCGTGCGACTGCGGGTGCCACGACGCGACTTCCAGTTGGAGGTTGACCTGACCCTGCCTGGCCGCGGCACCACGGCCGTGTTCGGTGCGTCGGGCAGTGGCAAGAGCACCCTGCTTCGTGCCATTGCCGGGCTTGAGCCCGGGGCCACGGGCACCGTTTGGGTGCAGGGACAGGCCTGGCAGGACGGCACGGTCCGATTGCCGCCGCACCAGCGCCAGACCGGCGTGGTATTCCAGCACACCGCGCTGCTGCCGCACCTGTCCGTGGAGGACAACCTGCGTTATGGCTGGCGCCGGGCGGACTCGCCCAAAGGCGTCATGGAGATCTGGACGGAGAGACTTGCCTTGCTCCCCTTGCTCAATCGTCGGCCGGAATCGCTATCGGGCGGCGAACGCCAGCGTGTCGCCCTCGCGCGCGCGCTGGTCACGCAACCGCGCTGGCTGCTGCTGGACGAGCCGTTGAGTGCACTGGACTCCGAACGACGCGGAGAAATCCTGCCTTTCCTCGAGGCCGTGCGCCAGGATGCCGGCATCCCCGTGCTGTACGTGACACACTCGGTGGAGGAAGTGTCCCGGCTGGCAGACCATCTTGTGCTGCTGGACTCGGGATCGGTCACGGCGCAAGGACCTGCGTTGGATGTGCTCAACCGGAGTGACCTGCCGTTGGCGCTGCGAGACGACGCCGGCGTGGTGTTTGAAGCACGCGTGCGCGAATGCGACACACACGGGTTGATCACGTTGGACACGCAGGCAGGTCCAATACACGCACACGGTCGCCAGCACGCAGTCGGTACGGAGCTGCGCGTGCGCGTGCAGGCCCGTGACGTCAGTCTGGCGCTGCAACGGCATGAGGACTCCAGCCTCCTCAATGTGCTTCCGGCCACGCTGGTGGAGTTGACGAACCTGCCCAGCGGGCAGGTTCAGGTCCGACTGGATGCGGCGGGCGTCCCCCTGCTTGCCCGCGTTTCGCACCGGTCCGTGGAGCGTCTGGCTTTGCAGCCCGGTCTGTCCGTGTGGGCGCAGATCAAGGCCGTGGCGCTGCTGGTCTGACAGAGCCGTGGGCGCGACGCTCGACGCCGCGCCCAAGGAGCGCCCGCCTCAGCGGGTGGCGGCCGCAGCCCCCTGCGCGTTGATGATCTCCGGCAGGTCGGTCTCGCGGTCGATCTGCGGGAACTTGCGACGCTCCATGCGACGGATCGCGAAGTGCATCCAGGTCAGCGCGATCGACACCAGCACGAACAGCAGCATGAAGCAGCTGGTCCAGACGCCGACGACATCGTTCATGAAACCAAAGGCGATTGGCAGGACGAAGCCGCCGAGGCCACCGATCATGCCCACCACGCCACCGACGGCGCCCACATGCTGCGGGTAGTACACCGGGATGTGCTTGTAGACGGCGGCCTTGCCCAGCGACATGAAGAAGCCCAGCACGAACACCAGCACGGTGAACGGCAGCACACCGATGGCGAGGTGGAAGGTCATGTCGCCCTTGATGCCGCGAATGGTATAGGTGGTGTCGGGATAGGACAGCAGGAAGGTGCAGATCACCGACACACCGAAGGTCCAGTACATCACCTTGCGCGCGCCCCACCGATCCGACAGCCACCCACCCACTACGCGGAACAGACTGGCCGGGATGGAGTATGCAGCCGCAATCATGCCCGCGGTGGCCACATCCATGCCGTAGGCACCGATCAGATAGCGCGGCAGCCACAGTGCCAGCGCTACGAACGCGCCGAAGACAAAGAAGTAATACAGCGAGAAGCGCCAGACCTGCAGGTTGTGCAGCGGCTCCATCTGCTGGCGGAACGGAATCGGCTTGACCCCCGTCCGACGGCGCTCGGCCAGCGACGGATCGTCTTCGCTCAGCAGATAGAACAGGATCCCGACCACCGCCAGGCCCACGGCCCAGACCTTGGCCACGGTCATCCAGCCGTAGGCGACCATCACCATCGGCGCGAGCAGCTTGGTGACCGCGGACCCGATATTGCCAGCACCAAAGATGCCCAGGGCAGTGCCCTGTTTCGACGACGGGAACCACTTCGACACGTAGGCCACGCCCACCGAGAACGAACCGCCGGCAATGCCGACCAGCAGCGCGCCGACCAGGAACTGCGGGTAGGTCCGGGCCCAAGTGAGCCCCCAGGTGGCAGCCGCCGCAGCCAACATCACGATCAACAGCACGCGCCGGCCACCGAACTGGTCTGACCACACGCCGAGGAACAGGCGTATCAATGAGCCGGTCAGCACCGGGGTGGCAATCAACAGTCCGAACTGGGTGTCGTTGAGGCCGAGTTGCTGCTTGATCTGGATGCCGATGATCGAAAAGATCATCCACACCGCGAAGCAGGTCGTGAATGCGAAGGTGCTGAGCCACAGGGCGCGCTGCTGGCGGGCTCCGCTTACTTGGGAAAGGTCCTGCATGGACGTGCTTCCGATTGCGATTGGGAATCGTCGCGATGCCTGCCGCACCCCTTGCGGAAGGCGGGCCCCGCCCCGGATGCACGCCCGTCGCTGGCGAAAGCGCCTAGGCGTGCGACCGGCGACGAAGCCGGTGCATCACTGGTCTGGACTCAGGCGGCCTCGGCCTCGATGGCGTCCAACCCGCGTACTTCGTACCGCGCCTGCAACTCGAGCAGGTAATGCTGGAGTTCCTGCTGCCGAACCTGCAACTCAAGGTAATCGGAAATGCGCTCGTGGACTTGATCAAACGCAAGCCGCTCACCTGGGGCGATCGCATCCACGCTGACCACGTGGTATCCCCACCGTGACTCCACCGGAAACCCGGCCAACCCCTCGCGCAGGCGGAACACCTGGCGGTCGAACTCGGGTGTGGTCTGGCCACGTTCCAGCCACCCCAATTCGCCCCCCTGGTCCTTGGACGGGCAGTCCGAATGACGCAGCGCGAAGTCCGCAAACAGCACCGGGTTGTCCTTCAGCTCGGCAATGAGCTGCTCACCCTTGCTGCGCGCGTTGAAGCGTCCAGTGATGTCGTCGACGGACGCGCCCAGCAGGATGTGCCGCACCCGGATACGGTCCGGCGACCGAAATCGCTCTGGGTTCTGCTCGAAATAGCGAAGGCAGTCCTCTTCGGTCGGCACGCGGTTGTCGACCTCGCGCTCCAACAGGACACGAATGCTGGCCTCCTCCACCGGCTCATTGCCGAGCGGCTGGACCTCCCCGTCCAGGCCCAGGCGGGTGACCTCACGCCGCAACAGTTCGCGCACCACCAATGCACGTGCAGCAGCGGCCCGCGACTGCTCCGGTTTCATCGCCCGATGGAACTGCATCTCCCGGGCGATGTCGGCCTCGCTGATGGCCGTGTCGGCCACGAACAGCAGGCATGGCGCCGGCTGTCCGAGGGTCCGCGGCCCTTCCTCTGCGTGATCATGGTGATGGGCGTGGGCCTCTTCCGCGACCGGCTTGCCCGAATCGATGACGGTAATGGGCAGCGCGCGCGCCCCAGGGCTGGCTTGGCTCATGGATCAGGCCCTCGGCCCATACCGCAGCGCCGGCTGGCGGCGACGGACGACCTGGTACGGGCGCCACAGGTAGCTGACGGGAATGCTCCACACATGCACGAGACGGGTGAAGGGCGCGACCAGGAACAAGGTCATGCCAAGGAACACATGGGCCTTGTAGATCCAGTGCACGTCGGTGATGAAGTTGGCGGCGCCCCACCGGAACGTGACGATGTGCTGCGCCCACTCGCCCAGCTGCATCATCACCCCGCCGTCCATGTGGCCGGCCGAAATGGCGATACTGACCATGCCCAGCACCAATTGCAGGAACAGCAGCACCAGGATCATGGTGTCACCAAAGGTGCCCGTGGCCCGGACCCGGGGGTTGGTCAGGCGACGCACCAGCAGGATGCTGATGCCGATGAAGCACAGCGCGCCGAAGACGCCGCCCACCACCATGGCCATCAGCTGCTTCTGCGGCGCGGTGATGAAGTGCTCGTACACCGCGTGCGGCGTCAACAAGCCGACCAGGTGGCCAAGCAGGATGGCGATGACGCCAACATGGAACAGGTTGCTGCCCACCCGCATGCCCTTGTCGGACAGCATCTGGCTGGAGCCGGTACGCCAGGTGTACATCGACCTGTCGAAGCGCAGCCAACTGCCAATGAAGAACACCGCCAACGCGATGTAGGGATAGATCTGGAACGCGAACTGGTGGAAGTAGCTCATGGCTGCACCTGTCGGGTGGCGGCGGGGCGTGCGGGCGTGCGGGGGGTTGGGGAGCAGGTGTCGTCGGGCGCCTCGGCGCCGAAACGCACCGCCTCCTCCTCCCACAGCCGGTCCATCACCTCGGGCGTGTCGTCACGCGGCTCCTCGCTGGCGCGCTGGCGCAATGCCCCCAGATCGAGCTTTCCTTCCGCGTACTCCACCAGTATCTCGAATAGCACCGCATGGGGGCTCTTGCGCTCCCCGGCGCGCGCAGCAAGCAATCCGACGATGTGGCTGACGTGGTGGAGCCAGTCACGGGATTCTGCCGCCGGTCGCTGGTCAAGGTATTCCAGCAGCAACGGCAGGTAGTCCGGCAACTCCTTCGCCGTCAGCTCGAAGCCATTCTTCCGGTACGCCTCGATCAGATCGACCATGGCTTGCCCGCGGTCACGCGACTCACCGTGGATGTGTTCGAACAGCAGCAGGCTCATTGAACGCCCGCGGTCAAACGTGGACAGCCATTCGTCCTGGGCCACCAGGGGTTCGGTCGCCAGCAGGCCGCGCACAAAGCGCGCAAGGTCCGCGCGCCGGTGCTTGGGCAAGCCGGGATCGTCCGCTGCGGCCAGCAGCTCGTCGCCGTGCTGCCACAACTCATCCTGCGGGTAATCCAGCAGCACCCCGATCAGCTTCAACAGGCTCATTCCACCACCTCATGCTTCTCCTGGCGGTTTGGGTGCACGGCGTACGTGGTCCCCTTGCGCTGACCGAACAGGTCCGCCGGGCTGTCGCCACTGCAGCCGTTGCCGAAGGTGAAACCGCAGCCGCCACGCTCGCCGAAGGCGTCGTTGGCGTATTCCCGGTGCGCCGACGGGATCACGAAGCGGTCCTCGTAGTTGGCGATGGCGAGGTAACGGTACATGTCCTCCGCCTGTGCCACGGTAAGACCGGCCTGCTTGAGTACCGCAAGATCCTCCAAGCCATCCACGTTCATGGCGCGACGCCAGGCGCGCATCGCCATCATCCGCTCCAGCGCGCGTACCACCGGTGCTTCGTCGCCGGCCGTGAGCATGTTGGCCAGGTAACGCACCGGGATGCGCAGGGACGCCACGTCCGGCAGTTCACCGTTCATGCCCACCCGGCCGCGCTCGGCCGCGGACTGGATCGGCGACAGCGGCGGCACGTACCACACCATCGGCAGCGTGCGGTACTCAGGATGCAGCGGCAGGGCGAGCTTCCAGTCGATGGCGAGCTTGTAGACCGGTGACGCCTTGGCGGC
>CBFGOS010000053.1:0-10744 GCA_965650425.1 uncultured Lysobacter sp.
GCCAGCCGTTCGAAATGGCGGCCGACGGCCTGCTGGCGGTGTGCATCCAGCACGAAATGGACCACCTGGACGGCAAGCTGTTCGTCGACTACCTCTCGCCGCTCAAGCGCGAGATGGTGCGCAAGAAGTTGGCCAAGGCGCAGCGCCACAAGGCCGCCTGACGTCCGGCCCGTGCGGACGGGCTTCGTCACGACCGTGGCGGGGCCGCCCGCCGGCCAGTGCCGGTCCCGCGCCGCCTGAGCGGTCGGCATAGCGCCCGGCCCGCCGTGGTCTGGCCATGCACCGCCCCTCTTTCCCGTTCTCCCGCCGGTACCCCCGCGCGACCGCCACCAGGATCCTGGCCGCTCCATGAGAATCGTCTTTGCCGGCACTCCGGACTTTGCCGTGCCCTGCCTGCGCGCCGCCGCGCAGCGGGGCGAGGTCGTCGCCGTCTACACCCAGCCCGATCGGCCAGCCGGCCGCGGTCGCGAGCTCACCCCGTCCCCGGTCAAGCGCGAGGCGCTGCTGCGCGGCATCCCGGTGTTGCAGCCGGAGAACTTCCGCAGCGCCGCATCCAAGGCCGCGCTCCGCGCGCTCAAGCCCGACCTGATGGTGGTGGTGGCCTACGGCCTGATCCTGCCGCAGTCGGTGCTCGACATTCCCACCCACGGCTGCTGGAACGTGCATGCCTCCCTGCTGCCGCGCTGGCGCGGCGCTGCGCCGATCCAGCGTGCGATCGAGGCGGGCGACGGCGAGAGCGGCGTGTGCCTGATGCAGATGGAGAAGGGGCTGGATACGGGACCGGTGCTGCTGTCGCAGGCGCTGTCCATTGGTGATAGCGAGACGGGCGGCCAGCTGCACGACCGCTTGGCCGAACTGGGCGCGCAGGTGCTCGCCGACGGCCTGGGCCTGCTGCGCGCCGGCATCCGTCCGGTCGCCCGGCCGCAACCCGCCGAGGGCGTGACCTATGCACACAAGCTGGACAAGGCCGAGGCAAAGCTTGACTGGGCCCGCCCGGCGGTCGAGCTGGCCAACCGCGTGCGCGCGTTCAATCCCTGGCCCATGGCCGAAGCGGTCGTCGCCGGCGAGCGGTTGCGGCTGCATGGCGCGGTGGCGCTCGACGAGGCCCATGTCGCGGCCCCGGGCACCCTGCTGCGGGCCGGCCGCGAGGGCCTGGACGTGGCCTGCGGCGCGGGCGTGTTGCGCATCCGCGTGTTGCAGCGCGACGGCGGCAAGGCGATCACCGCGGCCGACTACCTCAATGGGCGTCCGGACCTGAGGGGCGCATGAGCGCCGGTGCCGCGCCCCGCGCCTTGGCCGCCCGCATCCTGGATGCGGTGCTGCACCAGGGGCGCTCGCTGAAGGCCGAGCTGGGCGCGCAATTGCCCACGCTGCCGGACCCGCGCGATCGCGCACTGGTCGAAGCCATCTGCTTTGCCGTGCTGCGCCAGCCGGCCCGCTACCAGGCGGCGCTGGATGCCTGGATTCCACGGCCATTGGGCAAGCGCGACCAGCCCTTGCGCGCGCTGCTGTTCGCCGGCTTTGCGCAGCTGGACCCATTGGGCCTGCCAGCACACGCCGCCGTCGCGGAAACCGTGGAGGCCGCGCGCCTGATCGGGCGCCGCCACCAGTCCGGGCTGGTCAACGCGCTGCTGCGCCGCGCGCAACGCGAAGGCGTGCCGGTGGCCGAGATGCAGGCGCACTGGCCGCGCTGGTTGCGCGAGCGCATCGCCGCCGACTGGCCCGAAGACGCCGAGGCCATCTTCCATGCCGGCGCGGTGACGCCGCCGATGTGGTTGCGGGTCAATCGCCAGGTGCAGACGCGCGACGCCTACGCGGCACGGCTGGCGGAAGCGGGCATCGCGCATGCCATCGATCCGACGCTGGCCGATGCCGTGCGGTTGGACGTACCCGTGGCGGTGTCCGTGCTGCCGGGCTTCGCCGAGGGCGCGGTGTCCGTGCAGGATGCCTCCGCGCAGCGTGTGGCCGATGCCTTGGCCCTGGCGGCAGGCGCACGGGTGGTGGATGCCTGCGCAGCGCCCGGCGGAAAGGCCGCCCACTTGCTGGAGCGCGAGCCGGGCCTGCAACTCACCGCGCTCGACATCGACGCCACCCGGCTGCAGCGCGTCCACGACAGCCTGCAGCGCGTTGGATTGGCCGACCGAGTACGCCTGGTCGCCGCGGATGCGGCGCGCCCTGCCGCGTGGTGGGACGGCGAGCCCGTCGATGCCGTCCTGCTGGACGCACCATGTTCGGCCACGGGCATCGTGCGCCGCCAGCCGGACGTGCTGCTGCACCGGCGCGCCTCGGATCTGGTCACCCTGACCGCAGTGCAGGCTCAGTTGCTCGATGCGCTGTGGACCACCGTCGCCCCGGGTGGCGTGCTGCTGTACGCCACCTGTTCGATCCTGCGCGCGGAGAACGCTGAGCAGGTGGCCGCATTCGTGGCGCGCACGCCGGGCGCGGTCCTGGAACCGCTCGACGCGCGCTTCGGTCGCGCCGTGCAGGTGGATGGCCACTACGCCGGTCACCAGCGCCTGCCGGGTGAGGACGGCGGCGACGGCTTCTTCTACGCGCGGATCCGCAAGGCGGCCTGAGCGCACGTTGCGCAACCGGTCGTGCCGATGATGCGCGGGCCGTAACCACGCGCATGGGCATCCGGCTGACGCGCCCGCAGTGGACCCGCGCACACCCGCCGAGGTGACCCTGCAGTGCGGGATTCGCCGGCGCGCCAGTATCATCCGCCGATGCGCACGCTCCTTTCCCTGAAGAACGACGAGTCCCGCGACGCCTGGCTGTTCTGGCTGGTCGCCACGGTGGTGCTGTTTGCCGGCCTGGGCCTGCGTGACCCGTGGCCGGCCGACGAGCCGCGCTTTGCACTGGTCGCGAGGCAGATGGTCGAGAGTGGGCAGTGGCTGTTCCCGATGCGCGGTGACGAGCTGTATCCGGACAAGCCACCGTTGTTCATGTGGCTGCAGGCCTCGGTGTATGCCCTGACCGGGCAGTTGCGCATTGCCTTCCTGTTGCCGTCGCTGCTGGCCGCATTGGGCACGTTGTGGCTGGTGCGCGACCTGGGCCGTCGCCTGTGGTCGGCGCAGGCCGGCACCTACGCCGCCTGGGCCTTGCTCTTCGCGCTGCAGTTCACGTGGCAGGCCAAGCGTGCGCAGATCGATCCGACGGTCACCTTCTTCATCACGTTGTCCGTCTACGGACTGCTGCGCCACCTGCTGTGCGGGCCCGATTGGCGTTTCTGGGCGCTGGGCTGGTTCGCCGCCGGACTGGGCGTGATCAGCAAGGGCGTGGGCGTGGTGGCGCTGCTGGTGTTGCTGCCGGCTGCTTGGGCGCTGTGGCGCGGCTGGGGCGGCATCGCGTCGATGCGCGGCGCGAAATTCTGGCTGGGCCCGGCGGCGTTGCTGGCGCCGCTGGCGTTGTGGCTGTTGCCCATGTTGCTGGCGGTGAATGCCAGCGACGACCCGACGCTGCGCGCGTACGCGGACAACATCCTGCTCAAGCAGACCGCCAAGCGTTACGCCGATCCGTGGCACCACCACCAGCCGTTCTGGTATTTCCTGCAGGTGGCGTTGACCCAGTGGTTGCCCTCGGTCGCGGCGTTGCCGTGGGTGCTGCGTCCGTGGCGCGATGCGTTGCGCGCGCGCGATGCCCGCATCCTGCTGCCATTGGCCTGGGTGGCGCTGGTGCTGCTGTTCTTCAGTTTCAGCAGCGGCAAGCGCGAGGTGTACATCATGCCGGCGCTGCCGATGCTGTGCCTGGCGATGGGCCCGTACCTGCCTGGCGTGCTGGTGAAGGCGTGGCCACGGCGGATTGCCTTTGGCATCGCGCTGGGGCTGTCGGCACTGCTGGCCATCGCCGGTGCCATGGTGGTGCTGGGCGAGCCGGGCTTCGAGCGGACGCTGGAGGACGCGCGAGGCGTGGCGCATGGGGCCGATCCGCTCGGGGCCATGCTGCTGGCGATTGGCGCGTTCGGCCTGGCCGCGGTGGCGTGGCTCCGCGCCGGGCGCGGCGTGGCGGCATTGGCCTGGGTGCTGTCGGGCCTGTGGGTGGGCGTCAGCCTCATCGGCTACCCGCTGATGAACGATGCCAGTTCCGCGCGGGGACTCATGCAGCGTGCCGGCGCGCGCATCGGGCCGGATGCGGAGCTGGGGCTGGTGGCGTGGAAGGAGCAGAACCTGCTGATGGCGGATCGGCCGGCAAAGACGTTCGGCTTCCTGCGCCCGGCTGACGAGCAGTTGCGGGATGCGCAGGCTTGGCAGGCGAAGGCGCCCGGCCAGCGGTGGTTGCTGGTCGAGCGCGTTGCCATCGAGGCATGCGTGGATTGGGCGAAGGCGGAAAACCTCGGCATCTCCAACCGCCGCGAATGGTGGCTGGTACCTGAAGCCGCGGCGACCTGCCCCCGGTAAACGCCGTCGCGCGCGAGTCGCGGAGGACAAGCCAGGCAGCGAGCGCCGCAGCGTGGGGTCCCTTCGCCCTATTGGCCGGGCGTTACCGTGGACGTGGCGTTGGTGGCGCGAACGCCGGCCAGTCCCGCCAATCCGCCCAGTGCCTCGACGGCGGCGGGGAGGCCGTTGGTCAGGCCCAGGGCAGCGGCTTGCGTGCGAAGCCGCTCACGCGCTCCTGTGGCGTTGTGGAGTTGCAGCATCGTGTCGACCAGCGCGTCTGGGGTGGGCGTGCCGGCATCGACCACCGCACCGGCCCGGGCCAGCCATGCGACGCGCTCGGCCTGTTCGCGCTGCAGCGGCAACCCGAGCGTGGGCGCGCCCAGCGCCACGGCCTGCACCAGCACACTGCCGCCACTGACCAGGGCCATCTCGGCATGCGAGAGCAGCGCCATCAGGTCCGCGTTGGGCAACTCGCCCGCATCGATCGCCGGCCGGGCGGCGGGGGCTGCCACGGCGACCGCCGCCAGCCCGCGCTGCGCGAGCAGGGTCGCGGTCTGTCCAAAGAACTCGGACGCGGTGCGTCCATCGATTGCGTGGCGCCCACCGCCCGGGCACAGCACGGCGTAGGGGCGTTCCACGCCGAGGCGCTGGAGCAGCGGCCCCACCTCTGCAGGGGGTGCGAACAGCGTGGCGAACCGGCGAACGACCACCGCCGGATGGCGCCAGCGCGCCCAGCGTTCACGCCATCCGCCAGCGCCGAGCAGGTCGGCGCCGACCAGCCAGTGCTCGTCCAGGTGCGCCATGCGCCGCCCGCGAAAGCCGCGGTCGCGCGCGCTCGCTCGCGAGCTGAGCAGTACGACGCGTGCGCCAACGCGCCGTGCCGCGCGCAGTGCAGCCACCCGCGTGTTGCCATCGAATACCACCACCGAAGGCCGCAAGGCCTCGATGGCCGCCACGACTTCGGGCACGGCACGCGTGGGCGACGCGCTGAGCTGCGTCGTGGGCCAAGGCAGCGGAGGCGTGCCGCTGGCGAGCAGGAAGTGGGGTTCGGCCGCGGGCCAGCGGGCATGCAGGGCGTCGGCGAGCAGTCGGCAACGTTGCACTTCGCCACTGCCGTGGCTGCCGGAGACCGGGATGAACAGCACACCGCTCATCCGCGCCTCTCCTGCTGCCGACGGGCGTGGCCGCGCTGTCGCTCGCGACGCGGTGCACGAAGCTGAGAGGGACAACTCGCTATCATCGCCCCACCTGCAGCCGCGACACGCCCATGCATTCCATTCCCGTCACGTTTTTCCTGGATGCGAGCGACAAGGATATCGCGTCGTGGCGCGCGTTGCGGCCGGATGCAGAGCCGCAGCGCCTAGTGTTGGGCGAGGATTACTGGATTGTCCAGACCTTCGCGCGCTTGCGGGATGCCGGCGATGACGTGCGCCTGGACAATCGCGTTCCCGATGACGGAATCGTGGTGTTCTACGCTGGCGACAAGCGCGCCGTGTGGCGGGCGTTGCGTGGTGGCAGCCGCGCGCTGATGGTGGCGGTGCGCAGTGATCGGCACCCGGTCGGATTCGCCGACCTGGAGGTGGTGCAGAACTCGGCCTCCGCCAATGGGCGCCGCGCCTTCCACGTGCCGCATTGGCCACAGCCGGGGCTCCGGCCGCGCGACGCCGCGCGTGGCACTGCGCTGCGCACGGTGCTGTTCCCGGGGACGCCACAGAACTTGCACGAGGACTTCCGGGGAGAGCCTTGGACGGAATTCCTGGCGGCCCGTGGCATGGCAATGCGCTGCCACGCGGGCCCGGGCCAAGGCGTTGCCCCTGCCTGGCATGACTACGGGGACGTCGATCTGATGTTGGCCATCCGTCCGAGTGGCGCCCAGTTGGTGCGCAACAAGCCCGCGTGGAAGTTGTTCAACGCGTGGCTGGCCGGCGTGCCTGCGATCCTGGGCCCCGAGTCAGGCTACCGCGAGCTGCGCGTCGGCCCGCTGGATTACATCGAGGCCACGGGCGTGGCGGAAGCCATGGCGGCGATCGACCGGTTGCGCGCCGATCCCGCGCTGTACCAAGCGATGGTGGACAACGGGCGGGCGCGCGGTGCGGCGTTCACCGATGACGCCACGTTGCAGGCGTGGCGCGGGCTCATCGATGGCGTCCTGGTGCCGGCCTGGCAGCGACACGCGCAAAACCCCGCGCCGCTGTGGCGGCGCCGGGTGCGTGACCTCGCCGCGCGCGTGGCCCGTGCATGGGGTGAAAAGGGCTGACACCCCAGCCGCCGGCAAGCAACCCGCGGCGCGATCGTCACCAACGCAGCGGTCGACGCGCCAGCGTGGCGCCCAGCGCGGCGTGCAACGCGCGCGCCTCGGCTTCGGGCAGGAAGCGGATACGCAATGGTGGGGCCATCGGGGCCGCACCCGCCGTGTCCAGCGAGAGCGTGGCCGTACCGCAGCGGCGGTCGAGGGGCGACACGCTGAGCGAGACCGTCTGCAGTTTGTCGATCTCGGCGAACCGCCACCACCGGCTCCACCAGCCGCCACGCACGGCCACCACCTGGTCGTTCATGGCGTACGCCGCGCGACGTGCGTGCTGGCGCGCGACATGCGCGCTCCACGCCAACCACACGACGGCGAGCAGTCCCCACGCACCAAAGCGCCACGCGACCGCGGCCCCCGCCGCCAGGATCCACGGCATGCCGGGGAGGAACAGCCGCCACCAGCTGCGGGTCGGGATCGGCTGCCATGCAAGGTCTGCCCAGCCGGCCTTCGGCAGCAGGTGGGCGATGAGTTGGTCGCACACCTGCGGCGTGGCAATGGGTGCCACTTCGCGCAATGCCCGCTGTTGCTGCTGGTCCTCGGCCACGGCCGTATCCACGTGCAGGCTGCGCCGGCGCAGCAGGCGATGCATCAGGCCTTCGTGCAGGGTCCAGGCCTGGATCCGTCGCCGCGACGCACTGGTACGCCAGCGCGCGAGCAGCCCGCGTTCCACGGTCAGGCGTCGTCCCGACTCGCGCAGCACGAAGCCGTAGTACTGCAGCAGCGAAAGCAGCATCGACAGCAGCCTCAATGCGCCCACGGCCAGCGCGGCCAGGCTCGCCGCTGCCAGGGCGTACTCGGCAATGCCGAAGTCGTGGCTGTCGGCAAAACCGAACAGCACCTGGCCCCAGTCCTCGAACAGGTTGGGCAGCAGTCGGGGGCTGAACTGCGACAGGCCAGCCACGCCGGCGCCGACCACGATCAGGCCCCGGTTGGAGACAAGCCCGTGGCGCAGCACCTCGCCCAACGGCAGCTGCAGCAAGGTGACGGCCTGGGGCGCGACAGGCACCGTGGTGCCGTCGGTGGCGTGCGCGTCGGGGGCAAGGTGGCCACGGTGGCGGACCAGTTGCTCCAAGGCCAACGCATCGGCCAGCGTGAGCACGCGCATCTCCGCTTCCGGCTTCTTCCCGCCCGCTGATTCCAGCCGCACTTCGGCCACGCCGAACAGCCGGTGCAGCAGCGACTGCTGCAGCGCGACGTTGTGGATGCGCGCGAAGGGGATCACGCGCACGCTGCGTTCCAGCACGCCCTTGCGCACCAGCAGCGCGTCGCCGGCGACGCCGTAGCGGAAGGTGAAGTACTGCCACACCGCCGCCAGCACCAGCACGCCCACGCCGATGAGCGGCCACAGTTCGTTGCGATCGCCCTGGCCAAAGACCAACAGCGCGAGCAGCGGGACGAAGAACTGCTTCAGCTGCGCCACCAGCACGAAAAGCCACGACATCGGATGCAGGCGGCGTTCGACCGTGGCGGCGGGCGGCGGAGACGTGCCGGCGAGCATCGGCTCAGGCGTCGTCGTCATGGTCGATCTGCTGGCCGAGGGCATCGCGCAGCCGCTCCGCATCGCCGGCGTCGAGGTTGGGAAATTTGATCGCGCTGTGCTGCGTGCCCGCGGTGTGCACCACCAGCGTGGCCAGGTCGCGGCCGCGCTGGAGCGGGCCGCGGGTCACGTCCAGGTGCTGCACCCGCGTGGCGGGCACGCGAGTCTCGCGGTGCCACAGGTGGCCTCGGCGCAGTGCCAGACCCTGTGTGTCATGCCGCCAAAGCGTGTGCCGGTATTGGCGCAATCCAAGCCAGGCCCCGGTGCATGCGGCGGCCACCACCAGCAGCGCCATCCCGGCCATGCGCAACGGCCATGCGGGCGTCAGGTCGAGCAGCTTGACCAGCACGTTACCCAGCACGAACGCCAGGCCGGCGCCAGGCAATGCGAACTGCAGGGCACCCGTCAGCGCCATCAGCCTGCGGGCGCGGGTGGGCAGGGACTGCCAGTCGCCAGGGGCGCAGGCGGGCACGGGATCGGGGGGCAGCGGGGTGTGCATGCGTCAGCCTTCAATAGCAGTCGGGCCAGTACGGGTTGGCCTCGCCGTCCGGGCGGATGGAGAACCGCTTGTACGTCCATTGATACTGCGCCGGATCGCGGCGGGCAATACGCTCGATGCCCGCGTTGAGGGCGGCCACCGCGACCTGCGGGTCCGGGTCGGCTACCGCGGGCTCGGCCGCCTCGATGTGCAACTCGAAAGCGGGCTCGCCGCCGTGGTCGGCCACGCGCTCGCAGTAGGCGTACAGCACCGTCGCGCCAGTGCGCGCCGCGAGGCGCGTCAACAGGCTCATCGTCAGCGCCGGTCGGCCGAAGAACGGCGCGAATTCGCCATCGCCCCGTTTGGGTTGCTGGTCGGGCAGGATGCCGACCACGCCGCCGTCCTTCAGCAGCTTCAACAGTTGCCGGACGGCCGCCGGGCCGTCGGCGCGCACCTGCGTAACCCGATCGGCCTCGGCGCCCGGGGCGGCCCGCACGAGGTTGAGGAAGGCTTCGCCGACCTTGGAGTCCGGTGGCGCGTAGAGCACGGCCAGTCGCGTCTTCGCGGCCAGCCATTGATTGAGCAGTTCCCAGTTGCCGTAGTGCGGCGCGGCGACGATCAACCCGCGCCCGCTGGCCAGCGCGGCATCGAACAACGCCACGCCATGCTGGGCTCGCAGCTGGCGCAGGTTCCGCGCGTGCGGGCGGGTCCACAGGCGCAGGGTCTCGAGCACCTGGCGCGCGGTGGTGCGCAGGATGGCGGCGTGCAACGCCTCGCGTTCGGTCGCCGGCATTTCGGGGTGGATGAGTTCGAGGTTGCGCCGCGCCACCCGGCTCTCGCGTCGGTTGCGCCGCGCCACCCCGCGCGCCAGCGCATCGCCCAGTCGCACCAGCCAAGGCCACGGCAGGCGGGCGACGGCAGCGGCGAGCAGGTACAGCAGGCGGGCGGCAAGCGTGGTCATGGATCGAAGTGTAGCCGCTGGCTTCTGCTAGCTTTGTCCGCTGCAGGCAGGCAGATGCCGACACGTCGCGACTGCAGTCCTCGCGTGCGTTCGGGCACTCAAGCCCTGCCACCGCTCTCGCCATCGCGATGGCCGCCCGCCGTCGCGCACGTGTTTGCACGCTTTCATCCCTCCGGAGTCGCCGCATGCTTGCCCTCATCCAGCGCGTCACCCAGGCCAGCGTCGCGGTCGAAGGCCAGGTGGTTGGCCAGATCGGTCCCGGTCTGCTCGCACTGGTCGGCGTCGAGCCGGGCGACGGCGATGCCCAGGTCGCGCGCATGGCCGAGCGCCTGCTCGGCTACCGCGTGTTCGCCGACGCCGAAGGCAGGATGAACCTGGGCCTGGCCGATACCGGCGGCGGCCTGCTGCTGGTCAGCCAGTTCACCCTCGCCGCCGACACCCGCAGCGGAATGCGCCCGGGCTTCAGCACCGCCGCGGCCCCTGCGGCGGCTGAACCGGTGTTCAACAAGCTGGTGGCAACGTGCCGTCAAAAGCACTCATCGGGGGTGGAAACCGGGCAGTTCGGTGCCCATATGGTCATCAGCCTGGTCAACGACGGCCCGGTGACCTTCCTGCTGCGGGCCTGAACCGCCGCCAGCGGGTGCCCGGGCCGGTTTTTCCGATGGAAGCCGTCCGCGCTGGTATAATGCTTGGTTCACCTCTCAACCTCCCGTGGTGGCGCAGCCCATGGCAAACGAACGTCAGGCCCCCCAGTCCGAACTCAAGCAGCTGATCAGCAAGGGGCTGGAGCAGGGCTATTTGACCTATGCCGAGGTCAATGACCACCTGCCCGACGACGTCGTCGATCCGGAACAGATCGAAGACATCATCGGCATGATCAATGGCCTGGGCATCCAGGTGCATGAAGTCGCCCCGGACGCCGAGACCCTGCTGCTTGCCGGCGAGAGCGCCAGCGGCCGCGAGGTCGATGAAACCGCGGCGGAAGAAGCCGCCGCCGCGCTGAGCGGCCTGGACGCCGAGGGTGGCCGTACCACCGACCCGGTGCGCATGTACATGCGCGAGATGGGCACGGTCGAGCTGCTGA
>CBFGOS010000054.1:0-10736 GCA_965650425.1 uncultured Lysobacter sp.
GCCAGCGACGACTTGCCCGAGCCGGACAGGCCGGTGATCACGATCAGCTTGTCGCGCGGCAGGTCGAGGTCGACGTTCTTGAGGTTGTGCGTCCGCGCACCGCGGATGCGGATGTAGTCCAGCGCCATCGGGTCTCTGCCTGGGGGAGGGCGGCCGTCAAAGCGACGGCGAACCGATGAGCGTATCGACTGGGGCGGGCACTAGCAAATGCGTGCCCAGGGTGGCCAGGCACGCCCCAAGACATTGCGGCCGCGCAATCGAGCGTCCGCGTGGTCGCCACTGGTCCCAAGGCCTGAAGCGCCGCGATCAATCCTTGCGCGGCGGTGTGTCCTTGCGGGAACGGTCGATGTTGGCAAGGTCTTCGCTCAGTTCGCTGAGCCAGTCGTGGATGCGCTCCCGGCGGCTCCTGGGCGGTTGGGCTTCGGCCTGCGGGGGCGGCATCGAGCGCTCATGGCGCAGCCGCCGTTGGATCTGTTCGATGAAGTGCGGTTTCATGGCGGGTCTCCTCCGGGTGGGAGGTTGCGGGCGCTGGAGCGCCCACTCCAGTGAACCACGATGCGCGTTAAACGCTCGGTATCGTTGCCGCCCCGGGTGGCCTGCGACGGGTTACATCCCGCCGCGCCGCCAGCGTTCGATGTGGCCCCAGCCTTCGCCCATGTCGCCAAACCACTCGCGCAGCTTGTCCAGCAAGCCCGGCGACGGCAGTTCTCCTTGCTCGCTGAGGGCATCCACGGCATCTGGCAGCATGGCGGCCGCCAGGTCGCCCACGGTCTGCACGGGCAGGCCAACGTGGGTGGCGATGGCCTGCAGGGTATCGGCCCCCACCGCCGTCTCCAGTTCGTGGGTGGTGATGGGGCGGTTCTGGCCGTGGCCCAGCCAGGAGCTGACCACATCACCCAGGCCCACCTCCCGGAAGGCCTGCAAGAAGCCTTCCGGGCCGCCGTGCTTGGGGTTGAAGGCCAGGCCGATCATCTCGCCCAGGACCTTCTTGACCTGATGCTGATCCACGCCGAAATCCGTGGCGGCCTGCTCGACGATCTTCTCGTACATTGCGCAAGTCCTTGATTTGGAAAGGATTTAAGCAGGCAGGCCGGGGTTTGCAGGAGCCGGGGCCAGCGCTCAGGCCAACGGGATGCCGGGCCCGGGGCGGTCATGGACGGGGGGAGTCCGCGGTAGTTGCCGTAACCCGCTGAAACCCCTACAATTCCGCTTCTGTCCGCCCACGAAGGCGGCACAGGCGACCAAAATAACTACAGAGGAATCTGGTCAATGTACGCAGTAATCGTTACGGGCGGTAAGCAGTACCGCGTGATGCAGGGTGAAACCCTGCGCGTCGAACTGCTCGACGCCGAAGTCGGCAGCGAGCTGAAGCTGGACAACGTCCTGATGCTGGGCGGCAGCGATGGCGTGAAGGTCGGCGACGCCCTGAAGGGTGCCGTTGTCTCCGCCAAGGTGGTCGGCCACGGCCGCGCCGACAAGGTGCGCATCGTGAAGTTCCGCCGTCGCAAGCACCATCGCAAGCAGATGGGCCACCGTCAGCATTTCACCGAAATCGAGATCACCGGCATCGCCGGTGGCAACAAGTAAGGAGAAGCCGCCATGGCACAGAAAAAGGGCGTAGGCTCAACCCGCAACGGCCGCGACTCCAACCCGAAGTACCTGGGCGTCAAGATCTACGGCGGCCAGGCCATCGAAGCCGGCAACATCATCGTGCGTCAGCGCGGCACCCAGTTCCATCCGGGCGCCGGCGTCGGCCTCGGCCGCGATCACACCCTGTTCGCGCTGGTTGATGGCAAGGTCGCGTTCTCGACCAAGGGCCCGAAGAAGCGCCGCACCGTCAGCGTCGTCAGCGAGTAATCGCGACGCACTGGCTGCGAAGGGCCCCGCTTCCTGCGGGGCCTTTTGCTTTCTGGAACACTGAAAGAGGTTTGCATGAAGCTGGTCGATGAGGCCGAAATCCTGGTCACCGCGGGCGATGGCGGCAACGGCTGCATCGGTTTCCGCCGCGAGAAGTTCATCCCGCTGGGCGGTCCCGATGGTGGCGACGGCGGCGATGGCGGCAGCGTGTGGCTGGTCGCCGACGAAAACCTCAACACCCTGGTCGACTTCCGCCACCAGACCAAGTTCAAGGCCCAGCGCGGCGAGAACGGCATGGGTCGCCAGGCCTATGGCAAGGGCGGCAGCGACCTGACGGTCACCGTGCCGGTGGGCACCGTCGTCATCAACGTCGAGACCGACGAAGTGATCGGTGACCTGACCCGCCATGGCGAGCGCCTGCTGGTGGCCAAGGGCGGCAAGGGCGGCCTGGGCAACATGCACTTCAAGAGCTCGATCAACCGCTCGCCGCGCAAGGCGTTGCCGGGCCTGCCGGGCGAGGAGCGCACGCTCAAGCTGGAACTGAAGCTGCTGGCTGATGTGGGCCTGCTGGGCTTCCCGAATGCGGGCAAGAGCACGCTGATCCGCGCCGTGTCCGCCGCCACGCCGAAGGTGGCCGATTACCCGTTCACCACGCTGTACCCCAACCTGGGCGTGGTCAGCGTGGAGCCACACCGCAGCTTCGTGATCGCCGATATTCCGGGCCTGATCGAGGGCGCGGCCGAGGGCGCGGGGCTGGGCACCCAGTTCCTCAAGCACCTGCAGCGCACCCGCCTGCTCTTGCACCTCGTCGATATCGTGCCGATGGAGGGCGGGGTGGAGATGAGCCCTGCCGACCAGGTGCGCGCCATCGAGCGCGAGCTGGAGCGCCACGATCCCGAGCTGCTCAAGAAGCCGCGCTGGCTGGTGCTGAACAAGGCCGACCTGTTGCTGGAAGAGGAGCAGAAGGAAGTGGCCGAGGCGGTCATCGCCGAGCTGGGCTGGACCGACCGCTGGTACCTGGTCTCCGCCATCAGTCGCGAGGGCACGTGGCCGATCATGAAGGACATCATGGCCTTCTTCGACCGGCAGCGTGAGGAAGAGCTGGAAGCCGAGGCCAACGTCGGCGATCACTCGCCGACCTGAGGGTCTCCTCCCATCAAGGCGGCGGGACAGGATCGGGGTCGGCGAAAGTTGGCCCCGCTCCATGTGCGTCGCAACGCATTGCGGGGTTGGATGGGGGGGGTGTGCAGCCTGAACGATGGGCACAAAAAAACCCGGCCAAGGCCGGGTTTCTTCGTCTCACAAGTGACCCTGCGATCAGGCGGCCTTGAGGGCCTTGATGCGGGCGGTCAGGCGGCTCTTGTGACGGGCGGCCTTGTTCTTGTGGATCAGACCACGCGAGCTCAGGCGGTCGAGGACCGGCTGGGCCACAGCGAAGGCGGCTTCGGCGCCGGCGGCGTCGTTCTCGCCCAGGGCCTTCAGCACCTTCTTCACGGCGGTGCGCAGCATCGAACGCTGGCTGGCGTTACGGGCATTGCGCACAACAGCCTGCTTGGCGCGCTTCTTGGCGGACTTGATGTTTGCCACGGGCGAATTCCTGAAATTTTATGGTTGAAGCCGGGTAAAATGGGGGAACGGAAAATCAGACGGGAAAGTATGGCCGTTTCAGTAGCTTGCGTCAACTCCGGCGGGTATGGGCTTCCTCTGCTGGCCGCCGGGGGCGCGCGATGAGCGGCACACCCGAAACCGAAACGGAGGCCGCCCCCGCAGCTTCTTCCGAGACGGGTGCTTCACGGGCCAAGACGCCGGCGCCAAAAGGTCCGGGGCCAAAGCGACAAGCGGGCATGCTGCGCTCGACCGCCGTATTCAGCGCCATGACCTTGATCTCGCGGGTGGCAGGGTACCTGCGGGACTGGCTGCAGGCCAACATGTTCGGCGCGGGCCCGGCGGTCAGCGCCTTCGTGGTGGCCTATCGGATCCCCAACTATCTGCGGCGGATCTTCGCCGAGGGGTCGTTTTCCTCGGCCTTCGTTCCGGTGCTGTCGGAGCTCAAGCAGAAAGGCGACGAAAAGGCGCTGCAGGACTTCCTGGACCACGTGGCCGGCGCGCTGCTGGCCGTGGTGGTGCTGGTCAGCGGGCTCGGCATGCTGCTGGCGCCTTGGATCGCCAAGCTGTTCCTGGCGTTTGCCTCCGAGGAGGCCGGCACCGTACCGCTGGCGGCGGAGATGTTGCGGGTCACCTTTCCGTACCTGGTCTTCATCTCGATGACCGCCTTGGCGGGGGCCGTGCTCAACAGCTTCAAACAGTTCGGACTGCCGGCCCTGGCCCCGGTGCTGCACAACCTGATGGTGATCGCGGCCATGCTGCTCCTGGCCGGTCATCTGGCCGTGCCCCAGAAGGCCCTCGCATGGGGCGTGCTTGCGGCGGGCATTGCGCAGCTCCTGCTGTTGTGGCCGGCAATGGGGCGGCTGGGGGTGCGGCCTTGCATCCGCTTCAACCTCAAGCACGAAGGCGTGCGCCGGGTCTTCAATCTGATGCTGCCGACGATCTTCTCGTCCTCGGTGGCGCAGGTGAACCTGCTGGTCGGCACGGTGTTCGCTTCGCTGCTTGTGCCCGCGGCCCAGGCCTGGCTCTACTACTCCGACCGGCTGACCGAATTGCCGCTGGGGCTGTTCGGCGTGGCGATCGGCACGGTGATCCTGCCGCAGTTGTCCCGCCACCATGCCGACAGCGATACGGAGGGTTATTCGCGCTCGCTGGATTGGGGGTTGCGGGTGGTGATGCTGGTGGGCACCCCGGCGGCACTGGGCCTCGCCCTGCTGGCGGAGCCACTGACGGCCTCGTTGTTCCGCTATGGCGAATTCACCGTGGAGGACACCCGGATGGTGGGCTACGCCTTGACCGCGATGAGTGCGGGCATCCCGACCTTCATGCTCAGCAAGGTGCTTCTGCCGGCGTTCTACGCGCGTCAGGACACGCGAACGCCGATGCGGGCAGCCGTGATCACCGTGGTGGCCAACGTGGTGCTGACCGTGGCGCTGGTGTTGCCGATGTGGGCGTCGGGCGTGGCCTATGCGCACGTGGGCATTGCGGCCGCCACCGCGTTGGCCGGCGTACTCAATGCCGCACTCCTGTGGCGCTACCTCCGTGGCCAGGGTCTGTATGTGGCAGGACCGGGCTGGGGACTGTGGCTCCTGCGCATTGTCGTGGGCTTGGTGGCGTTGGCCGTGGCGGTGCTGGCCGTCCGTGAGTGGGTGGGCGAATGGGCCGGCCTGGCGGTCCTGTGGCGCTGGGTATGGTTGCTGGTCGCGGTGGGCGCGGGGGCGCTGGCTTACGGCCTTGCACTGCTGGCCATGGGCCTGCGGCCGCGCCACCTGCGCCATTGAGCCGGCGCGCGGCGGCTATACTTCAAGGTGATGAGCAGGCTGTTTCGTGACGTCGAGGGCGGGCCCCGGTGCCCGCACGGCAGTGTGGTCTGCATCGGCGCCTTCGACGGCCTCCACTTGGGGCATCAGGCACTGGTGCGCCACGCTGTGGCCCGCGCACGCCTGCTCGGCGTGCCGGCGGTGGCCCTGACCTTCGAACCGCTGCCGCGTGAATTCTTTGCCCGGGGCGCGCCGCCACCGCGCCTGATGCTGCCGCGGGCCAAGGTGGAAGGGCTTTGCCGGTTGGGCATTGACCAGGTCGGCCTGCTGCGTTTCAACGCGTCGCTGACCGCGCTGCCCGGCGCGGAATTCATCCGCAAGGTGCTGGTGGAGCGCGTCGGCGCGCGCGAGGTCTGGGTCGGTCCGGAGTTCGGGTTTGGCAAGGGCCGCGATGGCAACCTCGCGCTGTTGCAGGCCTTGGGCACCGAGCACGGCTTCATTGCCGGCGAAATCGTACCGGTGATGCTCGACGGCGAGCGGGTGTCCGCCTCGCGCATCCGCGTACTGCTGCAAGCGGGCGACTTCGACGGCGTCGCGCGCCTGCTCGGTCGTCCCTATGCGATTGGCGGCCGCGTGGTGCGCGGCAAGCAGCTCGGTCGCACGCTTGGATTCCCGACCGCCAACCTGCGTTTTGCGGGCAAGGTGCCGGCGTTGCAGGGCATCTACGCCACGCGCGTGCACGGACTGGAAGGGGTGTCGGGCGTGGACCCGGCCACGGCGGCGGCCGGCTGGCCGTCGGTGTCCAGCTTTGGCACCCGCCCCACGGTGGACGGCGTCGAGCCGCTGCTGGAAGCCCATCTGTTCGACTTTGCAGGCGACCTGTACGGGCGCCGCATTGAAGTCGAGTTCGTCGCAAAGTTGCGCGATGAAGAGAAATTTACCGATCTGGCGGCACTGACCGCGCAGATGCAACGCGACGCCGTGCAGGCCCGCGCCATCCTTGAACAAGACCAACAACGAGCCTACGCGTGACCGCTGACGCCAATCCCTACAAGAGCACGCTGCACCTGCCGGCGACCGATTTTCCGATGCGCGGCGACCTGCCCAAGCGGGAGCCCCTCGCGCTGGCGCAGTGGGAGCAGGAGCGCCTGTACCAGCGGATTCGCGAGAAGACGCAGGGGCGCGACCGCAGCTTCGTGCTGCACGACGGTCCGCCGTACGCCAATGGCGCGATCCACATTGGCCACGCGGTCAACAAGGTGCTCAAGGACATCATCGTCAAGTCGCGCCTGATGGACGGTTACGACGCGCCGTACGTGCCGGGCTGGGACTGCCACGGCCTGCCGATCGAGATCGCGGTGGAGAAGAAGTTCGGCAAGGTGGGCGACAAGCTCAACGCCGCCGAGTTCCGGCAGAAGTGTCGCGAATACGCCGCCGAGCAGATCGACCTGCAGCGCGCGGACTTCAAGCGATTGGGCGTGCTGGGCGACTGGGACAACCCATACCGCACCATGGACTTCCGCTTCGAGGCGGACATGCTGCGTTCGCTGGCGAAGATCGTGGAGCGTGGGCACCTGTCGCGCGGCGCGAAGCCGGTGTACTGGTGCTTTGACTGCGGTTCGGCGCTGGCCGAGGCGGAGATCGAATACGCCGACAAGCTGTCTCCGGCCATCGACGTGGCCTACAGCGCGCAGGACGCCGCCAAGTTGGCTGCGCTGTTCGGCGTGACGCTGGAGGCGGGCGCGGACGTGGCGGTGCCGATCTGGACCACCACGCCGTGGACGCTGCCAGCCAGCTTGGCGGTGAGCATCGGTCCTGAGCTGGAATACGCGCTGGTCGAAGGCCCGAAGCGCGCCGACGGCGGTCGCCGCCTGCTGGTGCTGGCCGAGGCGCTGGCGACGCAGGCGCTGGCCCGCTACGGCGTGAAAGACGTCGTGGTGCACGGCACCGCGATGGGCAGCGAGCTGGAAGGCGAGCTGCTGCGCCACCCGTTCTATGCCGAGCGCGACATCCCGCTGATCGTGGGCGACCACGTGTCGGCCGAGGACGGCACCGGCGCCGTGCACACCGCGCCGGGTCACGGCCAGGAAGACTTCGCGGTCAGCCAGAAGTACAACATCATCGAGCGCTACACCGCCGCGCAGATGAACCCGGTCGACGGCCGTGGCGTGTATCTGCCCAGCACGCCGTCCGCCGAGGGCGTGGAGCTGGCCGGCCTGCACATCTGGAAGGCCAACGACGCCATCGTCGAGCTGCTGCGTGGCAACGGCCACCTGCTGGCATTGGCCAAGCTCAACCACAGCTACCCGCACTGCTGGCGCCACAAGACGCCGGTGGTGTTCCGCGCCACGCCGCAGTGGTTCATCTCGATGGAGCAGGCGCACCTGCGCCGCGACGCGCTGGCCGCCATCGGCAAGGTAGCGTGGGTGCCCGAGTGGGGCGAAGCGCGCATCTACGGGATGATCGAAGGACGCCCGGACTGGACCATCTCGCGCCAGCGCACCTGGGGCGTGCCGATCGCGTTGTTCATCCATCGCGAGACGGGCTTGCCGCATCCGCGCTCGCCCGAGCTGATGCGCCAGGTGGCCGAGCGCGTGGAGCAGGCCGGCGTGGACGTGTGGTACGACCTCGATGCGGCCGAACTGCTGGGCGATGAAGCCGCGCAGTACGACAAGGTCACCGACATCCTCGACGTCTGGTTCGACTCCGGCGTCACCCATGAGTGCGTGCTGGCACAGCGTCCGCAGGACGGACTGCGCAAGCCGGCCGACCTGTACCTGGAAGGCTCCGACCAGCACCGCGGCTGGTTCCACAGCTCGTTGCTGACCGCAGTGGCGATGGATGGCGTGGCGCCGTACCGGCAGGTGCTGACGCACGGCTTCACCGTCGACGCCGACGGCCGCAAGATGTCCAAGTCGCTGGGTAATGTGATTGCCCCGCAGAAGGTAGTCGATGCGATGGGCGCCGACGTGCTGCGCCTGTGGATCGCGTCCACCGACTACCGCTACGAGATGGCGGTGAGCGACGAGATCCTCAAGCGCAGCGGCGACGTCTACCGCCGCCTGCGCAACACGGCGCGCTTCCTGATGGCCAACCTGCACGGCTTCGACCCGGCGCAGCACCTGCGTCCGCTGGAAGACATGGTCGCGCTGGACCGCTGGATCGTGCACCGCGCGCATGAGCTGCAGGAGAAGATCAAGGCCGCCTATGAGCGCTACGACTTCGCCGAGATCGTGCAGTCGCTGGCCAACTTCTGCAGCGTCGACCTGGGTTCGCTGTATCTGGACGTGACCAAGGACCGCCTGTACACGATGCAAGGTGACTCGCGCGGTCGTCGCTCGGCGCAGAGCGCGATGTACCGCATCGCCGAGGCGTTTGTGCGCTGGGTGGCGCCGATACTCACGTTCACCGCACAGGAGATGTGGGGCTTCCTGCCGGGCCAGCGCGATGAGCACGTTCTGTTCGCCACCTGGTACGACGGGCTGGCGCCGCTGACCGGCGACGCCGAACTGTCCGCGGAGGACTTCGAGCGGCTGCTGGCCCTGCGCGAGCAGGTGAGCAAGACGCTGGAGCCGCTGCGCGCCGCCGGCACGATTGGCGCGGCACTGGAAGCGGAGATCGGCCTGCGCTGCGGCGTGGCCGACCAGAACTGGCTGTCGCCGCTGGTCGAGGAGCTGCGCTTCCTGTTCATCAGCGGTGACGTACGGTTGATCGCCGACGATGCCGCGCAGGAGATCGTGGTCGAGGCGGCCGCTACGGCAAAGACGAAGTGCGTGCGCTGCTGGCACCATCGCGAGGACGTCGGCAGCGTCGCCGCGCATCCGCAGTTGTGCGGTCGCTGCGTGGTCAACGTGGATGGCGAGGGCGAGGACCGTCGCTGGTTCTGAGCCCGTTGCCGTTCCCATCCCTTTAATTGGAAGTACACCTTGACTGTTCCCCCCAAGCCCAACGCCCTCGTGTGGCTCGCGCTGTCTGCGCTGGTCATCGTGCTCGACCAAGTCACCAAGGCCTGGGTGCTGTCCGACCTGCCGGAATACACCGCGATCCCCGTGATCGAGGGCTTCTGGAACTGGTACCGCACCTACAACACGGGCGCCGCGTTCAGCTTCCTGAGTGACGCGGGCGGCTGGCAGAAGTACTTCTTCGTGGTGCTGGCCATAGGGATCAGCGGCATGCTGGGCTGGTGGCTGAGCCGCACCGCCCGCGGCGACTGGAAGTCCGCGCTGCCGTACTCGCTGGTCATCGGCGGTGCCATCGGCAACGTCATCGACCGGCTGCTGCACGGCCACGTGGTCGATTTCATCCAGTGGCACTGGAAGGAGCACTACTGGCCCGCGTTCAACGTGGCCGACATGGCCATCGTGGGCGGCGCCATCGGCATCGCCCTGTTCGGCCTGTTGGGCGGGCAGGGCGGCAAGACCGACCCCGGGCGCAGGGGGTAAGATCGGTCCATGGATGTCCTGCTCGCCAATCCCCGCGGTTTCTGCGCTGGCGTCGACCGCGCGATCGAGATCGTCAAGCGCGCCATCGAGTTGCTGGGTGCGCCGATCTACGTGCGGCACGAGGTGGTGCACAACCGCTTCGTGGTGGACGATCTGAAGCACCGTGGGGCCGTCTTCGTCGAAGAACTGGACGAGGTGCCCGATGGCGCCACGGTCATCTTCAGCGCGCACGGCGTGTCCAAGGCGGTCCGCGCCGAGGCGGAGCGCCGCGGTTTGAAGATCTTCGACGCAACCTGCCCGCTGGTGACGAAGGTTCACCTGGAGGTCTCGCGCCACTGCCGTGCCGGCAGGGACGTGATCCTGATCGGGCACGAGGGCCATCCCGAGGTGGAAGGCACCATGGGCCAGTGGCAGCGCGAGGCCGGCACCGGAAAGATCTACCTGGTGGAGGACGTGGCCGACGTGGACGCGCTGTTCGTCGACCAGCCCGAGAACATCGCGTTCACGACGCAAACCACGCTGTCGGTGGATGACACCAAGGCAGTGATCGAGGCGATGCGCGCCAAGTTCCCGGCCATCATCGGGCCGCGCCACGACGACATCTGCTACGCCACGCAGAACCGCCAGGACGCCGTCCGTGAACTGGCCAAGACCTGTGACCTGGTACTGGTGGTGGGCTCGGTCAACAGCTCCAATTCCAACCGCCTGCGCGAGCTGGCCGAGCGGGAAGGGGTGGAGGCCCACCTGATCGACGGGGCGCCCGAGATCAACCCGACCTGGGTGCAGGGCAAGCGCCACATCGGCATCACCGCGGGCGCCTCGGCGCCGGAGGTGCTGGTGCGCGGCGTGATCGAGCGCCTGCACGAATTGGGTGCCAAGCAGGTGCGCGAACTGGACGGGGAGCCCGAGGACATGGTCTTCGCCCTGCCCAAGGAGCTGCGCCTGCAGCTGATCGATTGACCCCCGGCAGGACGATCCTTACAATTGCCGGTCTTCGCCGGAATAGCTCAGTTGGTAGAGCGGCGCATTCGTAATGCGTAGGTCGTAGGTTCGATTCCTATTTCCGGCACCA
>CBFGOS010000055.1:0-10678 GCA_965650425.1 uncultured Lysobacter sp.
ACCATGCAACTGAACTATTTCGGCAGCCTTCGCCTGATCATGGGGTTCCTGCCGGGCATGACCGAGCGGCGCCGCGGACACATCATCAACATCAGCTCGATCGGCGTGTTGGCCAACTCACCACGGTTTTCCGCCTACGTCGCGTCGAAGGCCGCCTTGGACGCGTTCAGCCGCTGCGCGCAGGGCGAATTGTCGAGCAAGGGCATCAGCTTCACCACGATCAACATGCCGCTGGTGAAGACCCCGATGATCGCGCCGACCAAGATGTACGACAGCGTGCCCACCCTGACACCGGAGGAAGCGGCGGACCTGGTGGTGAAGGGCATCATTGAACGACCCAGCCGCATTGCCACGCGCCTTGGCATCTTTGCCTCGTTGATCAATGGGCTGGCACCCAAGGCCTATGAGGTCGTGATGAACACTGCCTTTGAACTGTTCCCGGATTCCGCTGCGGCCAAGGGGGACAAGAAGGCGTTGAGGGACGAGCAGCCAAGCAACGAACAGATTGCGTTTGCGTCGCTTATGCGCGGCGTGCACTGGTAATCCCGGCTCGCGGCAAGCCCTCCAGGATCGCGGAAATCAGGCTGGGCGGGGCCGCTCGCGCACACCGGCGGCCCTGCTTCTTCAGCTGACTAAAGGTGTCAGAACGTGGCGCATTGCAGGAAGCGCACCCGCGCCTGACTGTCGGCCGGCGGCTGCAGGTGCAAGCGTGATGTGCGCACGACCTCATAGCGCTTCAGCACCGCGCAGATTTCATCGATGCGCTGTGGGCTGGCCTCTTCGGATAGCTGCACCATCAGGGTGGAACGGGTGGACCAGATGGCGGAGTCGATTCCTGGCAGCGCACCCACCTGGTTGACGACCTGTTTGCGCTGCGCGTCCTCCGGCATGTCGGAAGCCCCGACGGAGGGGCCGGCCGACGGGGCGGTGTCGGACTTGGGTGTGGTCGCGGGGGTGGCGTCGGTGCGCGCCGCAACCGCGACGGTTGGCCTGGGCGCATTGAGAGCGCGGGTTGCCGCCTTGTCGGCGGCGGCGCTGCTGCCTTCCGGCGCAACCAGCGTGGCGAGGCCGAGCCCGACGACAATCGCGCCGATCCAGCCCAGGGTGGCCGTGCGGACAACCGATGCCTTGGCCTTCTCGCGGAGACTGTCGTGGACGCTCGGGGGAAGCAGCGGGTCGATCATTGGCCAGAGTGCCTGGCCGTCCAGCATTTCGATGCCGGTGGCCATTCGCCGTGCCTGCGGCTCAAAGGTTCCCAACGTCACCAGGATGCCGCCAGCGGCGCCGTTGAGCCGCACCGCGTCCGTGAGTTCACCGATCTGATGGGGAGTGATCCGGGTAGTGGGGCCTTGCTTGCAGCTCAGTAGCCAGGTTTGGCCGCCGCGGATCAGGCGCAGGTCGGTCTGGTCGGGGTTGTGCCCATCGGGGTGGGTCTCGAAACCCTGTGCCTGCAAGGCTTCGATCACGAAGCGCGAAAACTCCCGCCATCGCATGCCCGCCAGCGTGGTGATACCGCCGGCGATGACGAGTTGGCGCTGCTTGACCAGCAAGAGGTAGATCATCAGGGCGCCACCCAACAGCAGCGCAACCAGCAGCGCGATGGCGACGAACGACGTGTTGAACATTCCCACCCCGAAATGGACAGCCAGCCGCAGACTATACGTGGAGTGGTGGCCTCGTTCAGTGCCCGGTGCTGCCAAACTCACATGGAGCTGCGCCGGGGATGGACGGGGAAAGGAGCCCGCCAGTCCGCAACCGCAAGGGGAGGGGAGCCAACGGCCAAGTGACTGGCGGGCTTGAGCGGGCATGCGCGAGGCGCATGCGCTGGAGCATTCAGGACGCGGCGGGTGGCGACGGAGGGGTGACGGTCTTGCGGGCCCGAGTAGGCACGGCCTTTCTTGCAGCCTTTTTTGCAGCCTTCTTTGCCGGCGCCTTGGTGGCCTTGGTCGCGGCCCGGGTGGTGCGCTTGGCGGGCGTCTTGGCCGCCGGGCGTGCAGCGCCGGACTGGCGCAATTGGGCGGTCAGCGCATCGACGCGACGGCTGAGCTCGTTGAGGTCCTCGCGGCCGGGGACCCCCAGCTTGTTCATGGCACGCTGGACGCGGTCCTCAAAGACCCGTTCCAGCCGGTCCCACGTGTCGGCAGCGCGCTCCCGTGCGTGGCCTACCTTGGACTCGACGGCATCGCGCACTGCGTCGGCCTGCCCGCCGGCCAGCTTGCGCGCGGTCTGCTCAAGGTTGAGGCCTTCCTTGACAAGCCCCTCGAACAGGCGCGTGCCTTCGCTTTGCGCGCGCCCGAAAGCACCCATGCCGGCAAGCCAGATCTGTTGCGCCGATTCACTGAGCGTCCTGCCCAGGCCGTCGGTGGAGGACGCGGCGCTGGTCTTCTTCGCAGTGGACTTCTTCGCGGACTTCTTGAACGTGGCCATGGTTTCCTCGGGGGATGGATGGGTTGTGTTCCAAGATGCGTTGCGGGTCTAGAGCTTTCACACCAAGCCAGCGAGGTTTCAGCCGGGGCGGTGTCGGGGGCGCGCCGGGCGACTGCGTGTCGTCCCGGGAGTGCGGGCACGCGCAGGCGAAGCGGCAGGCTGGCGGGCGACGCGCTCCTCCACCTCGTCCAACGCACGGCGCAGACGGGCGGTGGCGTCGGAATCGCGCGTGGCTGGTGGCAGGCCATCGAGGATGGAGCGATGGCGGTCATTCAGCACGTCATCGAGCAGTGAGAGGCCGTGGGCTTCGAGCATCGGCCGTAGCGTATCGGCGCGACGGCGAAGGTCGGCCAGCGTGTTGCGGTACCCCATCTGCGCAATCCGCGCGCGTGCGGAGAAGCTGAAGGCGTTGGTGAAGAACATTTCGCCGTCGCGCGGATTGGGCTCGAAGATCAGCTGGTCGATGTTGGGGTACTGGGTGGCGTACTTGGCCAGGCCGACCTGCATGCGCGACTGCAGGAGCGTGCGGAACGTCTGCGAAAGCACCGCCGGCAGTCCGCCACGTGCCAGTCGTCCGGAGTGGCTGGCCCCGGCCTCCAGGCCTTCGTCGTCGCCTTGGGCATGGAACGGCACCAGCGGGTTCACGCCAATGAGCAGGTCGATGTCCTGGTCCAGGACGACGGAGGCATGCATGGTGCGGCGAAGCGCGCCGTCGACAAAGCTCCGGCCGCGGATTTGCACGGGGGGATACAGGCCGGGCAGGGCGGCGCTGGCCTGCACCGCCTTCGAGATGGGCACGTCGCGCCATTGCTCGCTGCCAAAGCGGACGGCTTCGCCGTTATCGAGGTCGACGGCGATGACGTAAAGCGGTACATCGAGTTTTCGGAAGTCGTTGGTGCGCCCCCGCCGGGACAGTACGTCGCGCAGGAAGTGCTCGACCTGGGTGTTGTCGAACAGCCCGGTAGGCACCAGCCCGCCAAAGCGCATGAGGAAGCTTGACCAACCGGCCTCCCACGGTGAGCGGCGTACGTCGCGCCACCATTTGTTGGCGATTCGCGGCAAGGCGGCCGCGCGGCGCAGGTATTCGGCAACGGCCGGGCGCATGAAGTCAGAGGGGCGAAAGACCACGTCGTTGCTGTCGCCCGTGATGAAGATCCGGCACATCTCGTCAGTGCGTATGCGGTTGGCCAGACCGGCGGCCAGGAAGGCCCCGCTGCTGACGCCCACGTAGCAATCCATGCGGTTGAGGTCCAGGCCCTCGATGGCCTCGTCCAATGCACGCAACGCCCCCAACTCGTACATGCTGCCTATGGGGCCGCCGCCCGCAATGGCCAGGCCAATGCGGGGCTTGCCTTGTGTCTCGCGGCGTTGGTGGGCAGTGTGCAGTGACAGCATGCGCAGCGGTACGGAGCGGTTTTCCCGAGTGTAGCCCAATCCTCCCGGCCGCCTTTTGAGCCGTCGTCACGCCGGCGATGGAGGGGGCGCTCGCCTTTCCCGAAGGGTCTGGCGGCCATCGGGTCGTGGTGCGGCCGGGAGTGCGCTTGCAGCCGATCGGCCCGCGGGCCGATCATCAATCCCCATGGCCCGTACCCGCGACCTGTCACTCCGGCTTCCCGACCTGTTGCGGCGCCATCAGCGGCTGACGGATCCCGCGCTTGAGTCCCGCAACCGCCTGCGCTGGCTTCCGGAGTTGCGCCGCTGGCAGGCGGAGCGGCTACGCCGGAGTTTCGCCCATTTCCTGGAGGACCCGAGGCGGCAGGCGGCGGCCGAGTTCTTCCTCAACGATGTCTATGGCGATCATGACTTCAGCCAGCGGGACGCCGACATCGCGCGCGTGGTGCCGCTCATGCAGAAGCTATTGCCGGACGCCCTGTTGGCCAGCGTGGCCGATGCGATCGAACTGGGTTTGCTAACCCATGCCCTCGACCTGCGGATGGCACAGGCGCTGGGATCCTTGGCCCCTAGAGGAAGACGCCTCGACGGCGGCCTGTACGGGGCGGCATACCGCGCGTGTGGCTTGCCGCGGCTGCGTGGTCACCAGATTGACCTGATCGCGCGGGTGGGCACGGACCTGGGGCGCGGACTCAAGCTGCCGGGCGTGAGGCTGCTGTTGAAGCTGTCCCGTGGGCCGGCGCAGGCGGCTGGGTTGTCGGAGCTGCAGGGCTTTCTGGATCGCGGTGTGGAGGCCTTTGCGCGCCTGGGAGATCCCAAAGCGTTCATTGCCGAAATCGAGCGGGAGGAACGCGTGCTTTCGCGGAGGTTGTTCGCGGGCGAACCGATCGATTTGGGCGGACGTCAGGCCTAGTCGGCTTGCGTCGTCCACGCGGACGCTGCGCGGTTCTTCAGGCAAAGCGCTCGTCGAGCACGCGGCGGATTTCCGCTTCGATGGGGCCCTTCAACGCGCCCAGCAGGAACCCCAGCTTGGCGGTGACGTGCACGTTGCCGGGCTGCAGGGCGATGTGGCCATCCACGCCACTGCGGGTGAAGTGCAGCAGATCTCCGTTCCAATGGTGCTCCACGCCGAACCGCTCGTGCAGTTTCCTTGCCACTTCGTCAACGACGGCGCGTGCCTTGGCTGGCGATAAGGTATGGGCGTGGTCGATGGCGATGTGCGACATGCGAAGCCTCCAGGGGGTGCACGGCTATTGTGGCGGTCAATTTGAGTGCTTCCAAGGGGCCGTGGCGTGCTAGATTCCACGCACGTGACCGCACCCAGACTCCGCTTCCCGCATCGCGACCATTTTGACCTGGTGCTGACACCGGGCGTGCATGGCATTGGCCTTGACGCCGAGGGGCGGCCCCAACCCGTGGAAGGCAGCAGCGACGCACGCGTGCAATTCTGCGTTGATCGCCGTGGTATCTGGCTGCAGTTGCGCGAGGGTTCGCGTGGCGTCCACGTCAATGGCCGCCCTGTGAGGCGCATGGCGATGCTGCGCGCCGGCGATGCGATCTTCTTTGAGGGACAACTCCTGCAGCTGGTGGGTAGTGAGCCGCTGCCGGTGCCCGCGGAGTCCCACGACGAGGACGCACATGTCCATGCCGTGTTGCGTGGCGTGGGTGGCAGCCACCACGGACGGGCCTTTCCGCTGGATCGCCCGCGTATTGTCGGGCGCAGGCCGGATTCGGACATTGTCATCGCCGACCACGATTTCGCCGAGCGCCATGCGCGGCTGGAGCCTCATCCCGGCGGCATCGTACTGCGTGACATGGGGTCGGAGTCAGGCAGCACGGTCAACGGGCATCCGGTGCGCCATGCGCTGTTGCGAGTGGGGGACCAGGTCGTGTTCGATGGCACCCACCGCTTCGTAGTCGAGGCGCCCTTGCGTAGTCTGGCCGAGGTGCCGGCCGATGCGGTTTTGACCGAACTGGACGAAGACCCTCCGGTGCTGGTCAACACAGGGCGTCGGGCGGCCATGTCCACATCGGTGCGCCGCATCCCATGGCTGTTGCTGGCGGCCCTGTTCCTGGCAGCGTTGCTCACCCTGCTATTGCTTTTTGGCGCGCGCTGACGCTGCGCCAACGCCGTGCGACGCGCCATCCCAGTAACACGCTAAGGATGGCTGCATAGAGCAGCGGCTCGCGGATGTCCGATTTCACGAGCCACCAGAAATGCAGCACGGCCAGCACGCCAATGGCGTAGATGGCGCGGTGCAACTTTGCCCAGTTAGGACCCAATCGACGGATGGCGGCCTGGGTGGAGGTGGCCGCCAGGGGCACGAGCAGCAACCACGCCAGGAAGCCGACGGTGATGTACGGGCGCTTGGCGATCTCCTCGAAAATCTGGGTCCAATAGCCGCGCAGGTCGAGGATGAGGTAGGCCGCCAGGTGCAGCGTGGCATAGGCAAAGGTGTACAGGCCCAGCATGCGGCGAAAGCGCAGGACGACGGTCTGTCCGGTGAGTTGGCGAAGTGGCGTGATGGCCAGGGTCAACATCAGCAGGCGCAGTGCCCACAGACCGAGGCGGTGCTCGATTTCTGCCACGGGGTCGGCGCCCAGGACGCCGCTCCCGGTGGTCGCTTCCTGCTGGATCTGCAGCGCGAGCAGCGTGGCGGGCATGAGCGCCATGGCATGCACGGCGGCCTTCAGGGCCACGTTGGCACGCTTGGAGGGGCGCCACGGCGCCATCAGAACCACTTCCTCAGGTCCATGCCCCGGTACATGCCCGCGACCTGCTCGCCGTAGCCGTTGAACAGCCGGGTGGGGATGCGCTCGGCGAACAACTTGCTGGCGGTGCCGGCAATGCGCCGCTCCGTCTTCTGGCTCCACCGCGGATGGTCGACATTGGGATTGACGTTGGAAAAGAAGCCGTATTCGTCCGGCTGCAGGTCGTTCCAGGCGGTGGGCGGCATCTTTTCGACGAAGCGGATCTCCACGATCGACTTGATGCTCTTGAAGCCGTATTTCCATGGCACCACCAGCCGGAGCGGGGCGCCGTTCTGTTGGGGCAGGGGCTTGCCGTACAAGCCCGTCGCAAGCAAGGTGAGCGGGTGCATGGCTTCGTCGATGCGCAGGCCCTCACGATACGGCCAATCAATGCTGCGGTAGGCCAGGCCCGGCATCTGTCGCGGGTCGGCCAGCGTGGTAAACGCCACGTACTTCGCCTTCGACGTGGGCTGGAACCGCTTGAGCACCGATGCCAGCGGCACGCCCAGCCACGGAATCACCATCGACCACCCTTCCACGCAGCGCAGGCGGTAGACCCTCTCCTCGGGCGTCAGGCCCTTGAGGAGGTCGGCCAGGTCCAGCACGCCGGGCTTGGCGCACTCGCCGCTGATTGCGACGGTCCACGGCGAGGTGCGCAGGGTCTTGCGCGCCTTGGACGGGTCCGCCTTGCCCGTGCCGAACTCGTAGAAGTTGTTGTAGCTGGTGACATCCTCGAAGCGGGTGAGGGTCTCGGCGGTGCGGAACCCGGATCGCGCCTGCTGCGGGGTGAGGGTGACTTTGGGCGGGGCCGGCGGGTCGGCCTCGGCGCAGCCGGAAAGCGCCAAGGCAGGACTTGCGGCCAGCGCGGCGATCAGCCGGCGGCGATCGCGGTACACCGCTTCGTCGGTGATCTCGGCGGCGGGGATGCGGAGGACGTCGCGAAGGGGCATGGCCGTGGAACCGGAAGGACCTGCCGCAGTAGACCGCGCATCCGGTTAAGAAGTTGCATGGCGTCGTCTCCGCGGGGTCGATGCGTACCTGTCGCGAGGGCAGGAGCTCAAGGCGTCAGGAGGTGCGGAATGACATCGCGCAGTGCGGCCGACAGCAACTCGCGGTCCAGGTCGGGCTCCCGCGTCTCGTGTACGCGAATGCCCTCGAAAATCACTTGCAGGATCAGCGCCCGCTGCGCGGTGATGGTCGGCGGTAATGCATGACCACCCTCTTCCTTGGGGCGGGCCAGCCAGGTCTGCAGCGCCTGGCGGAGCCCCGTGTCGAAGTTGCGTACGGAAGCTGCGATCCCCGGGTCCCGGGTGGCTTCGGCGGAGAGCTCCAGCAGCAACGGGGCACTGATGCGACGGCTGCCGTCCGCGCGGCCCGTGCCATACCCTTCGGCCATCTCTTCGGCCAGGTCGATGTGGCGCGTGAGCCGGATGTCCTCGCGCAACAATTCCAGCTGCCGATCGACGATGGCCTGGATGATCGCGCTCTTGTTCTCGAAGTAGCGGTAGATCAGGCCGGGACTCATCCCGGCCGTTTCGGCAATCTTGGCCATTCCCGCCGCATGGAAGCCGTGCTCGATGAAGCACTGCTGCGCGGCGCACAGGATGCGCTCGCGCTGTGCTTGTGTCCGGGCTTCGGCTTTGCTGCTGCGGGTCTGTGCGGTCATTGTCCTGTTTCACTCCAACCGCCGCCGAGGGCCCGGTAGAGGGCCACGCGGTTAGCCTGCTCGGCTTGGCGGACTGCAATCAGCCCTTGCTGGGCCCCGTACAGTGTGCGCTGTGCGACCAGCCGTGTCAGGTAGCTGTCGCGCCCAGCCTCGTGTCGCGCCCTGGCGAGGGTGTCGGCGTATGCCGCCGCATTGACCTGTGCCTGCGCGGCTTCACGCTGTTGGGCCAGGGTCTGCGACAGGACCAACGCGTCGGCTGCATCGCGGAAACCGGCCTGGATCGCCTTCTCGTATTCGGCCAGCGCAATGTCGCGGTCGACCTTGGCCACGGCCAGGTTGGCGCGAAGCTTGCCGCCCTGAAAGATCGGCAGTGTGATGCGTGGGACGAAGCTCCAGACCTGCGTGCCGGCCGAGAACAGGTTCGACAACTCGCCACTGATTGCCCCGACCGAGCCGGTCAGCGAAATCGACGGGAAGAACGCGGCGCGCGCGGCACCAATTTTTGCGCTGGCGCCCAGCAGGCGGTGCTCGGCGGCGCGCACGTCCGGGCGGCGGAGCAGGGCTTCGGAGGGCAGCCCGGTGGGCACCGGCAGCAGTCCGATTGCGCCATCCTGCAGGCCATCGGGCAGCTGTTCCGCTGTCAGTGGCATGCCGGTCAACAACTGCAAGGCGTGCGTGTCGCGGGCTACGTCGCCTTGATAGCGCGCCACGTCGCCGCGCGCGCCTTCCAGCTCGGCCTTGGCTTGGGCCAGATCCAGTGCAGACGCGGCGCCAATGGCATGGCGCTTCTCTGCAAGGCGGTGGCTGTCCTCGTACGTTGCGAGCATCGCCTTCGATACGCGCAAGTGGTCCTGGTCGGCGGCCAGCGTGAGATAGGCGTTCGCCACCTCGGCGATCAGGCTCAGCTGAACGCCGATCCGCGCCTCGTCCGTGGCGAAGTAACGCTGCAACGCCGCTTCGCTGAGATTGCGTACGCGCCCGAACAGGTCGAGCTCGAACGCCGAGAGGCCCACGCCGGCGGTGTAAGCCTCGGTGGTGGGCAGGTCGCCGCCGCTACGTTCCATCTGCGCGTTGGCGCCCAGTGCGGGCAACCGGTCGGCGCGCTGGATGCGGTACTGGCTGCGGGCCTTTTCCACGTTGAGCGCCGCCACCCGCAGGTCACGGTTGTTGACAAGGGCCGTTTCCACCAGGGCGTCCAGCTTCGGATCGGCGAAGAAATCCCGCCAGCCGATGTCGGCCACGGGCAACGCCACCACCGCGCCGGTGGTTGCGCTGGACGCCAAGCCGACCGCAGTCCTGGTGCTGGCCGGCAACGGCCACTGTTCGACAATGCCCATCTCAGCCGTTGGGGTGGGTGGCACCAACGTGGCGCAGCCGGCTGTGAACAGGGCCGCAGCCAATGCCAGCGGCGCGATGCGCGGCTTACTCATGGGAATTACCTCCTACGACGGCGGCTGCGCGCGCCTTGCGCGCGCCGAACAAGCGCTGCACCACCACGAAGAACAGCGGTATGAAGAACACGCCCAGCGCCGTGCCGACGATCATGCCGCCCAACACGCCGGTGCCGATGGCACGTTGCGCGCCCGAACCGGCGCCACTGGCGATGGCCAGCGGCAGCACGCCCAGGCCAAATGCCAGCGAGGTCATGATGATGGGGCGCAAGCGGTCCCTCACCGCCTGCATGGTCGCGGCGATCAGCTCCATGCCGTTTTCCAGGTTGGCCTTGGCGAACTCCACGATCAGGATCGCGTTCTTGCTGGTCAGGCCCACCGTGGTGAGCATGGCCACCTGGAAGTACACGTCGCGGCCCATGCCGGCCATGGTGTTGGCGAGCGCCGCGCCCAGGATGCCCAGCGGGGCAACCAGCAGCACCGCGGTCGGTACCGTCCAGCTCTCGTACAACGCGGCCAGGCACAGGAACACGATCATCAGCGACAACACGTACAGCAGCGACGTCTGGTTGCCAGCCTGCTGTTCCTGGTAGGACAGCGCGGTCCACTCGATGCCAAAGCCGGGTGGGAGTCCCGCCACGAGCCGCTCCATCTCGGCCATCGCGTCACCCGAGGACACGCCTGGCGCGCCCTGGCCCTGGATCTCCAGGGCGGACACGCCGTTGTAGCGCTCCAGGCGAGGTGATCCAAACTCCCAGCGGGTCGTGGCGAACGCCGAGAACGGCACCATCTCGCCTAGGTTGTTCTTCACCGACCAGCGCTGGAAGTCCTCCGGGGTCATGCGGTACTGGGCGTCGGCCTGGACGTATACACGCTTCACGCGGCCGCGATCGATGAAGTCATCGATGTAGCTGCTGCCCCAGGCCGTGGCCAACGTCGCGTTGATCTGGTCCATCGACAGGCCCAGCGCGGTGGCCTTGGCTTCATCCACGTCCACGCGGAACTGGGGGGTATCGTCCTGTCCGTTGGGGCGCACGCCGACCAGCGACTT
>CBFGOS010000056.1:0-10665 GCA_965650425.1 uncultured Lysobacter sp.
CCCTTGCCGAGCGCGGTCGTCAGGAACGTCTCCAATCCCTCCAGCACCGACGCATCGGTGGTGCGCGCCGGGATCAGCTCGGCCAGGTGCATGTAGCGCGGGGGATTGAAGAAGTGCACGCCGCAGAAGCGGTGGCGCAGTTCCTCCGGCAGTACCTCGGCCAGTTTGTTGATGCCCAGGCCCGAGGTATTGGACGCCAGCACGGTATGCGCCGGAACGAACGGAGCGATCTTCCTGTACAGGTCCTGCTTCCAGTCCATCCGCTCGGCGATGGCCTCGATGATCAGGTCGCAGCCTTTGAGCAGTTCCAGCCCGGTCTCGTAGTTGGCGGGCACGATGCGCTCGGCCAGGACCTTGTCGGCCAGCGGGGCAGGGCTCAGCTTGGCCAGGTTGGCGATGGCCTTGGTGACCACCCCGTTGGGGTCGCCTTCCTTTGCCGGAAGGTCGAAAAGCACCGTGTCGACGCCGGCATTGGTGAGATGGGCCGCGATCTGGGCGCCCATCACACCGGCGCCCAGGACGGCGGCGCGGCGTACAAGTAGTTTGTTAGACATTACTTGCAACTCCTTGGAATAAAACACAATTCGATGGGTGAATTGGTGGGGTGAATTCAGGGGCAGTCGGCATTCAGCTCTTGAAGCCGGCCGCACTGAAGCGGATCAGTTCCCGGGCTGCACGCTCGCGATGCACGGCTTCGGATACGCCCGTGGGGCGCTTGATCAGCCCGAAATCGGCCATCGCATACGTCAGCGCACCGGCCAGGAAGTCCAGGCGCCAGTACAGTTCTTCCTTGCTCAGCCCCGGGACCGCCGTCGCGATGGCTTTGGCGAACTCGCGCAGCACATGGCCGTAGTGGTCGGACAGGAACTTGCGCAGGTTGTCGTTCTTCTCGGCATAGGCGCGGGCTACCACGCGGACGAAGGCGCCGCCGCCCTGCCGGTCCTGGGCCATGGCCAGCGCGGGTTCCACGAAAGCCGCCAGGATCGGCTCCAATTCCCCCGGATGCTTCTCGATCGCGCCCTTCAGGGCAGCGAGCCGGTTGGTGCTCATCTCGTCCATTCGGCGTCGGAATACCTCATTGACGAGGTTTTCCTTGCTGCCGAAGTGGTAGTTGACCGCGGCGATGTTGACGTCCGCGAGGCTGGTCACCTGCCGGAGGGAGGTGCCCGTAAACCCGTACTGGGCGAAGAGTTCCTCGGCGGCACCCAGGATGCGGTCCTTGGTGGAGAAGTGGGTGGAGGTGGCCATGTGCACATTCCTGAATCAAACGCTTGTTTGATGCTAGCCCTGGGTGGCCTGTCCGTCAATGGAAACGTGGTCGTTGGCTGCAAAATGCCAGCGCAATCCGCTAGAATTACCTCAGCCTCGTTGGCTAAACCCGCGATTTGTCGCGGGTTTTTCTGTTATCCTCGGGCGCGAACCCATTCAAGTTCAGCGGCCCGCCTACCCGGAGACTTCCCATGGCGCTGGAGCGCACCCTGTCCATCATCAAGCCCGATGCCGTTGCCAAGAACGTGATCGGCGAGATCTACACCCGCTTCGAGAAGGCCGGCCTGAAGGTCGTCGCGTCCAAGATGAAGCAGCTCTCGCGCGCCGAGGCCGAAGGCTTCTACGCCGTGCACCGCGAGCGTCCGTTCTTCAACGCGCTGGTCGAGTTCATGATCTCGGGCCCGGTGATGATCCAGGTCCTGCAGGGCGAGAACGCCATGCAGAAGAACCGCGACCTGATGGGCGCCACCAACCCGAAGGAAGCCGCCGCCGGCACCATCCGCGCCGACTTCGCCGACAGCATCGACGCCAACGCCGTGCACGGTTCGGACAGCGTGGAGAACGCCGCGATCGAGATCGCGTACTTCTTCCCGGCTACCGACGTCTACGCTCGTTGATTGACCGGTCGGTCGGCTGGTTCGCCAGTCGCCCGACACCCAGCAGGAACCGACATGACCACCCCGCGCGCCACCATCGACCTCAAGCTCGCCGATGCCCCCGTTGCACCGGCTGCGCAGGCGAGTGCGCCCGTGGAGGTGGACGTGACGGGCAACATCGTGACCGCCCCGAAGAAGGACGACGCTGCTGCCGCGCCCGCGGCCGGCAAGCGCAACCTCTTCGACATGGATCGCGCCTCGCTCGAGCGCTTTTTCGAGGAAACGCTGGGCGAGAAAAAGTTCCGCGCGCACCAGGTGATGAAGTGGATCCACCACCGCTACGTCACCGACTTCGTTGACATGACCGACCTGGGCAAGGCGCTGCGCGCCAAGCTCGAGGCGCATGCCGAAGTCCGCGTGCCGCAGGTGATCTTCGACAAGGGCTCCACCGACGGCACCCACAAGTGGCTGCTCGGCATGGACCCGAAGAATGCCATCGAAACGGTCTACATCCCCGACAAGGGTCGCGGCACGCTGTGCGTGTCTTCGCAGGTGGGCTGCGCGCTCAACTGCCAGTTCTGTTCGACTGCGACACAGGGCTTCAACCGCAACCTGACCACCGCCGAGATCATCGGCCAGGTGTGGGTGGCCGCACGTCACCTCGGCAACGTGCCGCACCAGCAGCGCAAGCTCACCAACGTGGTGATGATGGGCATGGGCGAACCGCTGGCCAATTTCGACAACGTCGTGCGCGCGATGAGCATCATGCGCGACGACCTGGGCTACGGCTTGGCCAACAAGCGTGTCACGTTGTCCACGGCCGGCATGGTGCCGATGATCGACCGCCTGGCCGTCGAGAGCGACGTGTCGCTGGCGGTCTCGCTGCACGCGCCGTTCGACGAGCTGCGCACCGAACTGGTGCCGCTCAACAAGAAGTACCCGCTGGACCAGCTGATGGACGCCTGCGTGCGCTATGCGCGCGGCAAGAAGTCTTCCGTCACCTTCGAATACACCCTGATGAAGGGGGTCAACGACCAGCCGCAGCACGCCCGGGCGTTGGCCCGCATGATGCGGCAGTTCGACAACGCCGTGCAGATGAAGGATGCGGCCAAGGTCAACCTGATCCCGTTCAATCCGTTCCCGGGCACTCGCTTCGAGCGCCCCGACGAAACGGCAATCCGCAGCTTCCAGAAGCTGCTCAACGAGGCTGGCCTGATCGCCCCGGTACGACGTACGCGCGGCGATGACATCGACGCCGCGTGCGGCCAGCTAAAGGGGCAGGTGATGGACCGCACCCGTCGCCAGGCCGAATTCCGCAAGCAGTTGCAGGCCCAGGGAGTGGACGATGCGGCCTGAGGGTCGCCCCGTTCGTTGCTTCCAATCGCCTGCCGCGGTCGGGCTGGTCCTGCTCTTGGTGACGTTGACCGGATGCAGCAGGCTGAATTTCGTCCAGCCTGACCCTAGGCGCGGTGACTTCGACCGCACGGCCCCCGAGGTCACCCTGCGTCCGCAGTCGGTCGATGTCATGTCGCTGCTTCAGCGCGGCCAGCAAGCTTTGCTGGCCGGTGAGTTGGATGAGGCTGAGGAGGCGGGTCGCAAGGCTTCCCGCATCGATCGCCAATCGGCCCAGGCGCAGTCCCTGTTGGCGATGGTGGCCGATCGTCGTGGCCAGACGGCCAAGGCCGGCCAGTTCTACCGTCGAGCCCTCGAAATGGCGCCCAACACGGGTGTCATGTTGAACAATTACGCTGCGTGGCTATGTGCGGCGGGTCGGACCGCAGAAGCGCTTCCGTTGTTCGAGCGCGCGGCAAACGCGCCGGGATACCCGACGCCGGCAGCGGCGTTGGCGAACGCCGGGGTTTGTGCGGGGCGGGCCGGAATGGCGGATCGCTCCGAACAGCTTCTGCGGCAGGCGCTCGCGCTGGATCCGGTGAATGTCCTGGCGTTGGATGCGATGGCCGAGCGGGAGTTCGGGGCAGGGCGCTATTTCGAGGCCCGGGCTTTCTCCGAGCGGCGCCTGGCAGCGGCACGGGCCGACCGGCAGGCCTTGCAGCTTGCGTCACAAATTGAGCAAAAACTGGGCGACAACGTGGCGGCAGCCAAGTACGTTCAGCGGATCAAGGTGGAGTTCCCGGACGCGGCGAACTCCGTTTCAGGGGATGGCAACAGGCGATGAAACAGTCGGGGCAGGTTGTGGCTGATGTTTTCACGGGTTGTGGCGAGCAACTGAAGCGCGCGCGGGAAGCTGCCGGATTGACGGTGGACTCGGTTTCCGAGGGCAGTCGGTTGCCGGTGCGGGTAATCCAGGCCATCGAGGCCGAAGACTGGGGGCGCCTCGGGGCTCCCGTGTTCATTCGCGGCCAGTTGCGCAGCTATGCGCGGCTACTCGGGGTTGATCTCGAAGCCCAACTGCAGCAGGCGCAGGCAACGAGTCCCTCGTTGCCACCTCTGGTCAGCCACACGCACACGCCACCGCTCCGCCGGCTGGCCGAGCAGGCGGGACGTCGGGCCGTCTACATCGCCCTGACCGTCGTCATCGTGGCCCCGGTGATCTTCGCCTCGCGGTCCCATTTGGGTGGGGGCTCGTCCAATGCGGTGAAATCGCTGGACAGTTATGCGGTGCCTTCCCAGCCCGCGGCAGCGTCCGCGCCACCTGCGACCGCCCAACGCACGCCGGTAATCGCCTCCATGGCCTCCATCACCCCGCCCGCACCGGCTGCGAGCAAAGCGCTGGAACTGGTGTTCGCGGGCGATAGCTGGGTGCAGGTGTTCGGGGGCGATGGCAGCACGCTGGAGATGGGAATCCTGAAGGGCGGCGAGCGCCGGAACTATGAAGTCGGTGAGGTAGGGCGGGTCGTATTGGGCAATTCTGCCGCGGTGCAGGTGCTTCACGAAGGGAAGCCGGTCGATCTGAAAGCGTTCAGCCGAGCGAACGTGGCGCGCTTTACGCTATCCTCTGACGGTTCCCTCGCGCCGGTGGTCGACTGACCCGCGTCGCGGGTCATTCCAAACCACTTGGGCCCCAGCCGGCTGGCGGGGCGAGACAGCATGGCGATCGACGAGCTTCTAGACGAACACGAACAAAGTGAACGCGTCCGCGAATGGCTGCGCCGCAACAGCGGGGCGCTTATTGGTGGTATCGCCCTTGGCCTTGCGGTGATCGGCGGTTGGAAGTGGTGGGAGAACCATCAGATCCAGCAGAACGCACAACAGGCCGATGCGTACCAGGCCGCTGTCGATGCCGCAAAGTCCGGCGATAAGCAGGCAGCCAGCAAGGCCAAGGGGCTGGAAGGCACCTACGCGGTATTGGCCGCGCTCGAACTTGCCAAATCACAGGTCGAGTCCAACCAGTTGGACGCCGCGGTGGCCACGTTGCGGGCCATCAAGACGACCGATGCCGCTTTGGTTGAAGTCGTGAATGTGCGCCTCGCCCGCCTTTTGATCGATACCAAGAAGGCAGACGAAGCACTGAAGCTGTTGGGCGCGCTGGACACGCCGACGGCCCTTGAGGTGCGCGGCGACGCACACGCCGCACTCGGACAGCAGGACAAGGCCCGCGAAGTTTACGGCCAGGCCCTGACCAAGCTTGCCGTGGGTTCGCCTCAGCGAAGCCTGCTCGAACTGAAGCTGTCTGAAGTCGGCGGCGCCCCCAATGCCAGCGAGGCCAAGTCCTGATGAAGTCGATTTTGTTTTCGCGTCGCCCGCGTTCCAGCACCGTCGTCCGCGTTTCGCTCGTGTTGGCCTGCGCCGGCGCGTTGGCCGGCTGTTCCACCGTCAAAGGCTGGTTTGGCGGGAAGGGTGGCAGCGATAAGCCGAATGAGCCGTTGGCTTTGGTCGAAATCACGCCCTCGGTAGCGGTGTCCAAGCTGTGGTCCGCGAACGCGGGCAAGGGTGAGGGGCGCATGGGCGCGGGCCAGCGGCCCGCGGTGGCTGACGGGCGCGTCTACGCTGCGGCGGTGGAAGGTGGCGTGCGCGCGTTTGATCTTCAGACCGGCAAGGCCGTTTGGACGTATGAGACCAAGCATGCCGTGACCGGGGGACCGGGCACCGGGGACGGGTTGGTTGTCGTCGGCGGGCTGGACGGTGAAGTGATTGCGCTCGACGCTGCCACTGGCGCGGAAAAGTGGCAGGCCAAGGTTACGGCCGAGGTTGTTGCCCCGCCCGCGGTGGGCCAAGGCCTGGTATTTGTCCGGTCCAACGATGGGCGCGTGACCGCGCTGGATGCGGCCAGTGGCGAGCGCCGTTGGTTCTGGAACCGGGATCTGCCGACGTTGACGGTGCGGGGCAATGATGCGCCGACCCTGGGCCCGGGCGTGATCTTCGTCGGAAACGATGACGGCACGGTGTCCACCTTGGCCATGGCCGATGGTCGCCCGCTTTGGGAGCAGACCGTGGCGGAGCAGGACGGTCGTACCGAACTGGATCGCATGGCCGACGTTGACGGCTCGCCGTTGCTCGACGGCACCACGCTCTACGCCACCAGCTACAAGCAGCAGACGCTCGCCATCGATGGCCCGAGCGGCCGCCCGATGTGGGCGAGCAACCACGGTGGCGCCGGTTCGCTGGGCAATGCTTCGGACCGCCTGCTCGTCTCTTCGCCCAACGGCACCGTTTACGCGTTGGACAAGGCGGGCGGCAACGCGCTTTGGCAGCAGGCGGGGCTCGCCCGCCGCAGCCTGACCGCGCCGGCCGTGCATGGCGACTACGCCGTGGTGGGCGATTACGATGGCTACCTGCACTGGTTGCGCCTGGACAACGGCGAGTTCGCCGCCCGCGCCCGCGTGGGCGGATCCACCCTGCGTGCCACCCCGGTGGTGGTTGACGGTATCCTCGTCGCGCAGAACGTGGATGGCGAGCTGACCGCTTTCCGCCTCGGCCAGTAAAGGCTCACCGGGTTCCCACCCGGCTTCCAGCCCCGGTCCTGTGCAGGACCGGGGTCGTTTCGTTTTTGATCGGGTAGGTTCCAATGCTTCCGCTCGTCGCGCTCGTTGGTCGTCCCAACGTCGGAAAATCCACGCTGTTCAATGCGCTGACCCGCAGTCGGGATGCGCTTGTGCACGACCAGCCGGGCGTCACGCGCGACCGCCACTACGGCGTGTGTCGCCCTGAGGGCCAGCGGCCCTTCATGGTCGTCGATACCGGCGGCATCGCCGGCGAGGGCGAGGGGTTGGCCGGGGCAACGACCCGCCAGGCCCGGGCAGCGGCGGAGGAAGCCGACCTGGTGCTGTTCGTCGTGGACGGCCGAGAAGGCCCTTCGTCGCTGGACGACGAGATCCTGGCCTGGCTCCGCAAGGCGGCCCGCCCGACGATGCTGATCGTCAACAAGACGGACGGGCTGGACGTACAGGCGGCCATCGCCGAGTTCGTCCGTTATGGCATCAGCGAGGTGCACGCCACCTCGTCCGCGCACCGCCAAGGCATCGACACGCTCATTGATCGGGTGCTGAATAAGCTGCCGGAAGAGGGCGCCACCGAGGAACTGGACAACGACCCCAACCGCATCCGGGTGGCCTTCATCGGCCGTCCGAACGTGGGCAAGTCGACGCTCGTGAACCGCCTGTTGGGCGAGGAGCGGATGATCGCCTCCGACGTCCCGGGCACCACCCGTGACTCGGTGGCCATCGACATGGAGCGCGATGGGCGCCTGTACCGGCTGATCGACACGGCGGGCCTGCGCCGCAAGGCCAAGGTGGAAGAGGCGGTGGAGAAGTTCTCCATCATCAAGACCCTCCAAGCCATCGAACAGTGCCAGGTCGCCGTAGTGATGCTGGACGCAGGCGAAGGCGTGACCGATCAGGACGCCAGCGTGCTGGGCTACGCCCTGGACGCGGGTCGCGCCTTGGTCGTCGCGGTCAACAAATGGGACGGCCAGACCGACTACCAGCGCCAGCAGGCCGAGGCGCTGCTGGCCCGCAAGCTCTCGTTCGTGGAATGGGCCGAAGCAGTGCGCATCAGCGCCAAGCACGGCTCGGGGCTGCGCGAGCTGTTCGCGGCCATCCACCGGGCCCACGCGTCGGCGACGCACGTGTTCGGCACCAGCGAAGCGACCAAGGCGATGGAAATTGCCTACGAGACCAACCCGCCGCCGGTCGTGCGCGGGCACGTGGCCAAGCTGCGCTTCTGCCACCCGGCCGCCACCAATCCGCCGACTTTCGTCGTGCACGGCACCCGCCTGCGCACGCTGAGCGATTCGTACAAGCGCTATCTGGAGAACTTCTTCCGCAAGCGCTTCAAGCTCGTGGGTACCCCCGTGCGCTTTGTCTTCAAGGAAGGCACGAACCCGTACGAGGGCAAGAAGAACGTGCTGACCGAGCGCCAGGTCGCCAAGAAGAAGCGACTGATCCGCCACGTGAAGCGCCGCGGCAAGTAAGCGCAGGGTGTGGCGTAAAGGCGGATAATGCCGCCATGAGCGTCGAGACGATTACTCCGGCCGAAGCGCGGCAACGGCAGCAACGCGGCGTCCTGCTGGTGGACGTCCGTGAGTCGCATGAGCACGCCACCGGCCATGCCACCGACGCCCTGTGCGTCAGCCGCACCACGATCGAAACCGACCCCGTCGGGGTGCTGCCAGACCCCGGTGCCGAGGTCATGCTGATCTGCCAGGCCGGCAGCCGCTCCATGCGCTGCGCCGAAGTGCTTGTGGCGGCGGGCTACCGCCAGGTGGCCTCCGTCGACGGCGGCACGGCGCGCTGGATCGCCGAGGGGTTTCCCGTCACGGTGCCGGAAGGCGATCGCGATTTCTACGACCGTTATTCACGGCACCTGCGATTGCCCGAAGTGGGTGAGGCGGGGCAGCGAAAGCTGCAGGCCGCCCGCGTGGCGGTGGTCGGTGCAGGCGGGCTCGGGTCGCCGGCGGCGTTCTATCTTGCCGCAGCCGGTGTGGGGCACCTGGGGCTGGCCGACGATGACGTGGTCGACCGCAGCAACCTGCAGCGCCAGATCCTGCATACCGAGGCGCGCGTGGGCGTGCCCAAGGTCGAATCCGCACGGATCGCACTGACCGCCCTCAATCCCAGCATCGAGGTCGAGGTGCTGCCCCAGCGCATCACCAGCCAGAACGTCGAGGCACTGATTGCCGATGCCGACGTCGTGCTCGACGGCGGCGACAACTTCCCGGTGCGCTATCTGCTCAACGATGCCTGCATCAAGCTGGGAAAACCGCTGGTCTACGGCGCGGTGCATCGCTTCGAAGGGCAGGTGAGCGTGTTCGATGCGGGACGCCAGCGGGGCGTGGCCCCGTGCTACCGCTGCCTGTTCCCCGAGCCCCCTCCGCCGGAGGCTGCGCCCAATTGCGCCGAGGCCGGCGTGCTGGGTGTACTGCCGGGCGTCATTGGCATGCTGCAGGCGACCGAGGTACTGAAGCTGCTCCTTGGCATCGGCGAGCCATTGACCGCTCGCCTGCTGCACTTCGATGCGCTCGCCATGCGTTTCCGCGAGACACGCCTGACCCCTGACCCGGACTGTCCGGTGTGCCGCGCGGGGCTGCCGTTCCCGGGGTACATCGATTACCAGGCCTTCTGTTCGGCGCACTGAAAGGCCTGACGACCATGGCTGCGCGGCCAGAGGGGCGCGCGGGATGCGATAATGCGCGGCCGCACCTGTTCCCCGGACCATCGCATGACGGCTTCCCAAGCCCCCGCCCGCATCCTTGACGGCAAGCGCATCGCCGACGACTTGCTCGACAACCTCAAGGCGAGGGTCGACGCACGCGTCGCAGCGGGCAAGGCGCGCCCCGGGCTGGCGGTGGTATTGGTGGGCAACGACCCTGCATCGGCTGTCTACGTGCGAAACAAACGCCGTGCAGCCGAGAAAGTGGGCATTCGCGCGATTGACTTCGACCTGCCGGCCGACACCAGTGACGAGGAGCTGCTTGCGCTGATCGATCGCCTCAACGCCAACCCCGAGGTGCACGGCATCCTGGTGCAACTGCCGCTGCCGGACCGTCGTGACGCCACGCAGCTGATCCACCGCATCGACCCGCGCAAGGACGTGGATGGCTTCCATCCGGAGAACGTCGGTCACCTGGCCCTGCGCCAGTTCGGCCTGCGCCCGTGCACGCCGCGCGGCATTACCACGCTGCTGGCCTATACCGACAAGCCCGTGCGCGGGCAGAGCGCGACCATCGTCGGCGTATCCAACCACGTGGGTCGTCCCATGGCATTGGAGCTGCTGATCGCGGGCTGCACCGTCACCAGTTGCCACAAGTTCACGCCGCCGGAAGTGCTGGAGGCCGCTGTGCGCGGTGCCGACATCCTGGTGGTGGCCGTGGGTCGTCCGGGCCTGATTCCTGGCGAATGGGTCAAGCCCGGTGCCGTGGTCATCGACGTGGGCATCAACCGCCTCGACGACGGCCGCCTGGTGGGTGACGTGGGCTTTGACGCCGCCGCCCACCGCGCCAGCTGGATCACGCCTGTCCCCGGCGGCGTGGGCCCAATGACCGTGGCCACCCTGATGCAGAACACCCTGGAAGCGGCTGAAGCCCTCGACCCGGCGGGCTGATCCGGCTGCCACGTTTGCGGCACCCGCAAGGACCAAGGCGCGGGGTCGAAACGGCTTGCGCGTGATTGAGCGACTGACGTTCTGGAAGTGCGGCCGAGCAGCCGCGAGAATTCGAGCAAATCCCGTTCGGGACTACCGCACGAGCAGGGGCCACCGTTGCCGAAACGATCTGGTTCGTGTGTGTCAAGCGCCCAGCATTTTGGTTCATGGCGGGGCGTAGGGCAGAAGGCTTTTGCTCCATGCTCTTGCTCTTCCCTCAGTAACCGCCGCGTTTGGAGCGGGGTGTGGGGGGGGGGGGGGG